>NZ_JASGFD010000020.1:0-83579 GCF_047605705.1 Silvibacterium sp.
AGCATGTGAACGAAGACCGACCACGGACACGGCGGCCACGACCACAGCCACGATCACGACCACGACCACGACCACGATCACGATCATGAGCACAGCCACTAGCTTTCAGGGCTCAGGGCTCAGATAAAAGCACCTGTCATTCCGGCCGAAGCGAACAGAGTGAGCGAAGTGGAGGAACCTGCAGTTTTCTCGTTCAGCGAGGATGAGGGTGCCCCACCCAAGCTCCCGCTTGGGTGGGAAGGTACGAACCCCAATCCAAGATCTGCTGCCATTCCGACCGAAGCGAGCCAAAGGCGAGCGCAATAGTTCTTCGCTCGCTCTTCTGCGAAAACCGGAGCTCGTGCTTCCCCACTCAAGCCGCAACTGCGCGGCTTGAATGGGCCACCGTCGGACTTTTCCCAACAACACCGCAGGACCGCGACCAACGGAAGCGCCACGCGAAGCTGCCACCCGGACGGTCAGTCCACGGGCTTGTCTGGCTGGCCTTCGTAGATCTCTTCCACGCGCGCCAGCGTATCGATCTCCTCCACCGGCTTGTCGTCCCGGATGCGCAGAATCCGCGGAAAGCGCAGCGCAAAGCCGCTGTCATGCCGATCCGAGCGCATGACGTTGTTGAAGGCCACCTCCAGCACCTTCAGCGGCTCGACCGTCCGGAAGTAGCCATCGTCCTCGAGCGTGTGTGCCTTGAAGTACGCCGTCAGCTCGTCGATCTCCGCGTCCGTCAGCCCCGAGTAAGCCTTCCCGATATTGCGCAGCCGGTCGCCGTCGCGCACCGCAAAGGTGTAGTCGCTAAGCACCCCGGCCCGGCGTCCATGACCAAACTCCGCACCCGTCACCACCACGTCCAGCGTCGCCAGTTCCCTCTTTAACTTGAGCCACGCCAGGCCGCGCCGCCCCGGCTGATACACCGAGCGCAGCGACTTCAGCATCACGCCTTCGTTGCCCCGCGCCCGGGCCTCGGTGTAGGCGCGATCCAGATGCTCCGGGCTTTCGAGCCGCACCTGCGGCGCGACGATCAGCCGCGGAAATCCCAGGGCCGCCGCTGCAAACAAGTCCTGCTGTTCGAGCGTGAGAGCCTCGGCGGTGCCGGGTGCATGCTGCCGGACGAAATCCTCGAGACGCGCGCGGCGCTCATCCAGTGGCGACTCGAGCAGGAGCGTATCTCCCAGATACAGCGCGTCGAAGGCCATGAAGACCACCGGCGTCCGCTCCCGCATCTCGGCCGTCACACGCCTGCGACCGATGCGCTGCTGCAGCACGCTGAACGGCAGCGCCCGGCCGGCAGCCGCATCCCAGGCGAGAATCTCCCCGTCCAGAATCGCCCGCGCCGGCAGCCCCGCGAAAGCTTCTACTAGCTCGGGAAAGGCCTCGCCCATATCCTCGCGGCTGCGCGAGAAAAGCTCCACCCGCCCGGCCTGTTTCGGATCGCCGCAGTGCAGCTGCGCCCGGATGCCGTCGTACTTGTCTTCGAGCACACCGTGAATCGCAGGCGCGGCCACGACATCCGCCAACGCCTCGGCCGGGGTCTCGCCCTCGGCGACCAGTTCCTCGGTAAACCGCTCGACTGCCTCCTCGACGGACGCCACCGGGCTCGCCAGCATAAACCCCAGCGGGTGGAAGAGCCGCATCCGGGCATCTTCCAGCCTGCCCGTCACGGCCAGCCGGACCACCTCCGGCAGGTCGCCCAGCAGCATCCCCGCGCGCCGGACATTGGACACCTCGGCGCTCCACGCCGCAGCGATCGCCTCTTCCACCAGGCTCTGCTTCACCCCGGTGCGCATGTCTCCCAGCATCAGCTTCAGCAGGTAACGCGCCTCGATCGGCGTCGCCACCTCCAGCAGCGCGGTCACCTGCGGCAGCTTCGCACCGGGCCCGCGACCTGCCGCCATCCGGGCAAAATTCTCCTCCACGATCCCGAGCGTCAACCCGCCCGCCTCCGCCGTTGCCGCCTCGCGGCCGCGCCCGGCCAGCAGCTCCTCCGCCGCGTCGCCCAGGTCGCCATACCGCCGATACGCAGCAGACAACGCCGCAGGCGTCACCCCGGCCACTTTCTGCAGGGCCTTCGTCAGCAGCGAGCCTCCGATGTTCAGCTTGCGCCGGTCGGTCTCGGCAAAGGGAGTCCCGGCAGACCAGAGCGCCGCCCGCGCCGCATCTTCTACCGTCAATCCCTGCAAATAGGCCGCCAGCAGCGCCCGCTTTTCGAGCTTCTTCGTGGTCGCCGCCAGCGACCGGTTCACCTGCGCGAATTCGAGGAAGCTGCCCACTATCGTCCTTCCCATAGATGCCACCCGCGGAGCTCCCTGCTTCTTTTCTCGCCTGCCGGCATCCAAAACAGGGATAAACTATCCATGATGCAGCACCGCACCATTCCCGGCGTCCTCCTTTAGCGGCCCCCAGCCGACTTCGCCGATGTGTGCCTTCTTTTCGAAGAAGAACTCCCAAGAAAATTCAGATTCCGCGCCTGATCAGGCCATAAGAGAGACACTTCCATGTTTGAACGCCTGGAACAGATTGAGACCCGCTACGAAGACCTCGGCCGGCAGCTTGCCGAGCCGGAGATCATCTCCGACCAGCAGAAGTACCAGAAGATCGCCAAGCAGCACCGCGACCTCGAATCGCTGGTCGAGAAGTTCCGCGAATACCGCGAGGTGACCACCGGCATCGCTGACGCCAAGGTTATGGTGAATGAGGACGACGCCGACATCCGCGCCATGGCCGAAGAGGAGCTGGCCCAGCTCGAAGAGCGCCTGCCCGGCATCGAGGAAGAGCTCAAGATCCTCCTGCTGCCCAAGGATCCCAACGACGAGAAGAACGTGATCGTCGAAATCCGCGCCGGCACCGGCGGCGACGAAGCCTCGCTCTTCGCGGCCGAGATGTTCCGCATGTACGCCCGCTACGCCGAACAGCGCCGCTGGAAGGTCGACATCCTCTCCTCGTCCGAGTCCTCGGTCGGCGGCCTCAAGGAAATCACCGCCAGCTTCGAAGGCGACAAGGTCTATTCGCAGCTCAAGTACGAGAGCGGCGTGCACCGCGTGCAGCGCGTTCCTGCCACTGAGACCCAGGGCCGCGTCCACACCTCGGCCATCACTGTCGCCGTGCTGCCGGAAGCCGAGGAAGTCGATGTCAAGATCGAGCAGAAAGACCTCCGCATCGACACCTTCTGCTCGTCGGGTCCCGGCGGCCAGTCGGTGAACACCACCTACTCGGCCATCCGCATCACCCACCTGCCCACGAACACCGTCGTCAGCTGCCAGGACGAGAAGTCGCAGATCAAGAACCGTGAAAAAGCCATGCGCGTCCTCCGTACCCGCCTCTATGAGGTCGAGATGGAGCGCCAGCACGAGGCCATGGCCAAGGAGCGCAAGCAGCAGGTCGGTTCCGGCGATCGCAGCGAGAAGATCCGCACCTACAACTTCCCGCAGAACCGCCTCACCGACCACCGCATCGGCCTGACCATCCACCAGCTCGGCATCACCATGGAAGGCCACCTGCAGCCGGTCATCGACGCGACCATTTCGTACTTCAACGCCGAACGACTGAAGGCCGAAGCCGAAACCGCCGCCTAAGGACTCGCCCGGGACTGGCCGTCCAGGCGTCCGCGCCTTTGGCGCATGCTCTAGGGAGCGTCCTGTTGTGACACTCCCGCTGGTCGCGTGAGAAGAGCGACGGGTGCCCCACATCTCGTTCCGTTCGAGATGTGGGTTCTTCCAAGCGCAACGCATCGTAGCTCTCTCAATTAGCAAAGATGAGGGTGCCCCATCCAAGCTCCGCTTGGGTGGGAGAGAAGAACTCACCGGAGCGAACAATCCGGGATCCCATGTCTTGCAGGAACATGGGATCCTACAAACTCTCCATGCCGACCAGCGCCACAGCCCGATCCCTTCTCCAGCAGGCGGCCGCGCAGCTGCAACCATCCCCCACTGCCCAGCGCGATGCCGAACTCCTGCTGCTGCACACGTTAAGCAAAGACCGCGTCTGGCTGCTCATGCACCCCGATGCCGAAGTGAGCGCCGAAGCACAGGCCGCATTCGCCGAGAAGATCGCCCGCCGCGCCAGGCACGAGCCCATCCAATACGTGACCGGCGAACAGGAGCTCTACGGCCTCGCGTTCCGCGTCACCCCCGCCGTGCTGATCCCGCGCCCCGAGACGGAACACCTCGTCGAAGCCGCACTCGAGCGCATCCCCCAAAAGCAGAAAACTGCTCGCGAAGAGCACGAATCTCCAGCCCGAATTTTAGACATCGGTACAGGCTCCGGAGCCATTGCCGTGACCCTCGCGCACCAGCTGCCGCAGGCCGAAATCACAGCCGTCGACTTTTCGCCCGCAGCGCTCGAAATCGCAAAAGAGAACGCGGCGCGGCATGGAGTCCGCATTCGATTTCTCGAATCCGACCTGCTCGCCGCCGTCGCAGGCGAGCACTTCGACATGATCGTCTCGAACCCACCCTATGTGCCGTCTGTCGATGTCCTCGAGCCGCAGGTCCGCGACTATGAACCGTCGTCCGCCCTGTACGCGGGTGTAGACGGTCTCGACATCTACAAGCGCCTCATTCCGCAGGCCCATGCCGCGCTCCGCCGCGGGGGCTGGCTGCTGATGGAGATCGGCCACGGCCAGCGCGAAGCCCTCACCGCACTGCTCAGCGGCTGGGAGGATGTCAGCTTCCTCGACGACCTCCAGGGGATTCCGCGCGTGGCGCTGGCGCGCCGATAGAGTCGGCGGGAATCACTCGGACTCCAACAGGATTGTCATCCCGACCGAAGCGCAGCCCAAAGGGCGAAGCGCAGTGGAGAGACCTGCGGTCATATCAACAAGTGAGAATGAGTGTGCCCTGCCAAGCTCCGCTTGGTCGGGAGACTCGAATCGAATGACAAGCCTCCGGCGAGCAGGCTGATCGTCCCCCCACTCAAGCCAACTGCAGGCTTGAATGGGCCACCCGGAACTCTGAGGCTGACTCTACTTTTTGTTCCGCACGCGCTGCAGCTCGCGGTAAATCTCGCTCTTCGAGACGCCGCGTTCCTTCGCGATCTTCTTGAGCGCCGCCATCTCGTCGAGACCTTCGCTTGCCGCCAGCTCCCTGATGCGCTCCAGCAGCGATACCGGCGCAGCCGCCTCACCCGCAGCCGCGGGGCGCATCTCGACCAGCAGCACCATCTCGCCGCGCACGCGATCGCGCTCCTGCAGCTGTGCCGCTACCTCGGCCGCCGGACCGCGCAGGAACTCCTCATGCAGCTTGGTCAGCTCGCGAGCCAGCGCCACGCGGCACTCCGATCCGTAGACCACGGCAATATCGGCCAGCGTCTCGAGAATCCGGTGCGGCGCCTCGTATAGCACCACCGTCAGCGGAGCCGCATCTTCGGACAGAGACGCCCGCAGCGCCTCCAGCCGCGCCTGCCGCGCACCCTGCTTCGGCGGCAGAAAGCCCTCGAAGAGAAACCTCTCCGTGTCGAGTCCGGAGGCGATCAGCGCCGTCAGCGCGGCATTCGCGCCCGGCACCGGGATCACCGCCAGCCTGGCTTCGATCGCCGCCCGCGCCAGGTGCATGCCTGGGTCGGAGATCCCCGGCATGCCCGCGTCGGTGACGACGGCGATGCGCTCGCCCTTGCGAATGTCATCGATCAGCCCGGCCGCGCGTCCCGCCTCGTTGTGCTCGTGCACACTGGTGGTCTTCGTCTCGATGCCGAAGTGGTTCAGCAGCTTCTGCGTCTGCCGCGTGTCTTCGCACGCAATCCGGTCCACGGACCGCAGAATGCGCAGCGCGCGCAGCGTGATGTCCTCGAGATTGCCGATGGGCGTGGCGACGAGATAAAGCCCGGGCGCGAGCGGCGCCCCATCCTGCTCAGTAACTGCCATCAAAAAGTCTTCTTTGATAAAGATGTTTACGTTTCGCGCTCGAAGCGGCGATGTTCGGCCAGCAGACCCATGCTGCTGCTCAGGTTCTGCCACGTTACGATGCCCACGATGCGGCCGGACTGCGCGATGGGCACCAGCGACATGCGGCCACCCGCAATCCGCCGGATCATCAGGCCAAGCGAGTCCTCGGGCTCGGCGACCTGGAAGCTCCGCGACATCACCGATTGCACGTAGCCGTTGCCGTCCGTGCGCAGCGCGGAGAGAATCCCCTGCCGCGAGACCACGCCCACCAGGCTCGATCCTCGCACCACCGGGAACTCATCCTGCAGGGTGTGGATCGCCTTGAAGAGCGCGTCGGCCAGCGTGTCCGAGGGGGACATCGTCGAGAACTCGGTCAGCATCACGTCCTTCATGCGCACCGTTTCGACCACCGACTGGAACATCGTGCCCTGGTCTTCGAGCTGCGCGCCGATGAAGACGAAAAAACCACCCATGATCAGCCAGGGGCTGATGCCCGCGGCCGCGCCGGTGTTCGGCAGGGCCAGCAGCGCAAGCCCGGCGATCATCGTCAGCATGCCGAAGGCCTGTCCAATGCCGGAGGCCGCTTTCGTCGCCTGTGCCGTCCCGCGCGAGCCCGCCAGGATGCCACGCAGCACCCGGCCCGCATCCAGCGGATACGCCGGGAGCAGGTGCAGCAGCGCGAGTCCCGCGCTCAGCCACACCGCCGACCGCATCAGGTGCGAGGGCGTAATCAGGGGCCGCGCCAGCAGCGGCACAGCGGCCGAGGCGCCGGCAATCAACGCAGCCACCATCCCCGCAAACAGCAGGCTGGCGACAGGTCCGACCAGCGCCAGTTGCAGCTGCACGCCGGGCTCCTGCGCGCGCTCCGCGCTTTCAGGGTTGGTGTAGGAAAAGAGTCCGCCGATAGGCAGCAGCAGCACCGAGCGCAGCTGCAGGCCGTGGTAGGCCGCCAGCATCAGCCGCGCGATCTCACGCACCAACACGGCAAAGAAAAGCGTCGACCAGAGCAGGAAGCCGCGCCATCCCGAAACGCCGGCCACGCCCGTCGAAAGCAGGCAGAAACCGAGCAGCAGCAGGAAGAAGGTATGGATGCGGAGGTCCACGCCAAACCATCGACCCAGGGGAAATGACCATCCACGCATGATTCTTGCCAGCCTCGCTGCCCGCATGGAGCCGGGCTGCCACCTATTGTAGAGGACTGCTCCGCGCAGGGCGGGGTCTCGCCGTCCAGGCCTTCCGCCTTCGGCACGTGCTCCCGCCGGTCGCGGTGACTGGCCGTCACAGGCCATCGCTTCGCGTGGCGCTCCCGCTGGTCGCGCAGAAGATCCTGCGGCTTGAGTGGGGAAGCATAGCAGCCAATGAGCGCTCCGCCCTTGAATACCTCTACACCCTTTCCGCCAATTAGGATCAAAGACGAAATGCGCATCATTGCAGGAACCTACCGCTCGCGCCCGCTGACCGCACCGCGCGGCATGGACACACGGCCCACCAGCGACCGCCTCCGCGAAACGCTCTTCAACGTGCTCGCGCCGCGCATCGAGGGCGCAATCTTCGTCGATCTCTACGCGGGCTCAGGCGCGGTCGGCATCGAGGCTCTCAGCCGGGGCGCGGCGCAGACCGTCTTCGTGGAACAGGCTCCGCCCGCGGTGCAGGCCATTCGCAAGAACCTGTCGACTCTCGGCATCTCCGGCGGCTTCACCCTCGAAACCCGCAGCGTCGCAGCTACGCTGAAGCGTCTCACCGAATCAGGCAGGCAGGCGGACATCGTCTTCGCCGACATCATTTTCTTAGACCCGCCCTACGCCGACCGCGACGAGTACGAACGCACGCTGGCCTTGCTGGGCGGCGCATGCGCCGGGCTGCTTGCGGCTGAGGCCATCGTCATCGCCGAGCATGAGAAGAAACACACGCTCGCCGAGAGTTATGGACAGCTGCAAAAGCACCGCGTGCTCCAGCAGGGCGACGCCGCGCTGAGCTTCTTTCGGATCGAGAGGCCGGAGGTCTCAGACCCGCATCCCGGTGCGTAGATCGAGCGCGAAGGGCACCTCGGCGTCCGCCATCATGTCCCATCCAAAGCCGTGGAGCACCCCACCCTCAACGTGATCGAGGCGGATGCCTTCAGCCGAGACGCGCGCGCTCTGCCAGGCCTCGCCCTCCTTGCCCCAGGCGGTGAGGGTATGATGCCCGGCAAAGAGCAGCAGCTCCTGCGTGGGCAAAGCATGCACCTCGAGCACAGGCCGGATCGCCAACTGGGCAAAGCGCTCTGGGGCGGCCGTATCGATAACGTACGCATAGCCACCCGAGACGGCGCAGAGCCAACCGGGATCGGGGCAACTCCACAGGCCGGAGGGCACCGCAGGGTCGTCGTAGCCGAGCGCGAAGGTCGCCAGAAAGGGCCGTCCCACCGCCGGACGGACGGTCAGATGTAGAGCTCCGTAGCCCGCCTCCTCGGGCTCGAGGTCCATGGCCCGCGACGGATAGACATAGCGCCGGGCCGGGAGAATCTGCGGCCACTGCTCGAGGATCTCGGCGGTCCAGTCGTGTGGGAAGGTGAGGTCGAGGGTGGGCTGTTGTTCCTGCTCTTGGTTCGTCATGGGCGCCTGATGTTCATTATCCTGCGCCCGTATCACGCATAGCACGCGGCAGAACGCTCCCCATATACATTGTCATTCCGACCGAAGCGAGACGGTTTCATCGTCTCGCGCAGTGGAGGAACCTGCGGTTCTTCTTTATACGAGCAACGTCTTTTCACCGCAGGCGAAACCGCAGGTTCCTCCACCGCACTCCCTTCATTCGCTCCGGTCGGAACAATAGAGGACGAAAAGGGCAAACCTAACGCCGAAAATGCTCCCACCCGCCCGAAGCCAGAGGCGTGCGCTGGCCGTTCGCCTCGCGCAGCACGACCGGCGGCTGGCTGCGGCGCGGCTTCACGATCTCACCGATAGCCTGCACCGGCACGCCCGCGACTGTGCGCGGAATCTTCGTCGCGCGAGGCGCGGTGAAGAGCAGCTCGTAGTCCTCGCCGCCATTCAGAGCAAGGCTCAGGGCGGAGAGAGCCCATCCCTCGCGCTCGGCCTCGCGGGCCAGTGCGTGGATCGGGATCGCTGCGGCGTCCAGCTCGGCGGCCACGCCGGATTCAGCGCAGATGTGGGCTAGGTCGGTCGAGATGCCATCGCTCAGGTCGATGCCCGCATGCAGCCGCCGCCCGGCGAGCAATCGCCGCGCGACCGCCAGCCGTGGCTGCGGATAGAGATGCGGATGGCCATCCGTCGCCTGCCGCAACGCGGCGTACTCCCGCGGCGCGCGCTCTAGTGCGAGCAGCTCCGCGGCCGAGCCGCCCAGCGCGCCGGTGACATAGATAACGTCCCCAGGCTGCGCCGCCGAGCGCAGCAGAGCCTTCCGGCGAGGCACGGCGCCGACCAGCGTGATGTCGGCGACCACGAGGCCCATTTGGCCAGCGAGGGACGGCGCCTGCGCGGTGTCGCCTCCGGCGAGCGGCACGCCCTCCTGCGCGGCAAGGGCGAGGAGCCCGGCAAGAAACCTGCCTGACCAGGATTCAAGCAGGAGGGATGAACCCACGCGAGGGGCTTTCTGCCCCCCGGCTTCTGAAGAACTTGGCACTGTCAGCTCTGGCGGCAGGGCGATCGAGAGAAACGCCCCCAGAGGCTTCGCGCCCATCGCGGCCAGGTCGCTAAGGCCGCGCGCCAGGCAGCGGTGGCCGACCGATTCCGCCGGATGCCAGTCGCGGCGGAAATGCCGGTTCTCGAGCGAGAAATCGGTCGTCACCACGACATCGTGCCCCACGGGCGGACGCAGGATGGCGCAGTCGTCGCCAATCCCCAGCCGCAGCCCGGCATAGCGGCCCCGGCCCGCGCTCACCTGAGCGCGAAGACCCGCAATGAAGTCGCGTTCGCCGCCGGGAACCGGACGGGAAACGATCGAGGAGGAAGACGCGGATCGGGCTTTGCGCGGAGCAACCATGGCAGACAGTCTTTTAGGGTAGCGCAGGCGCGGAAGTCAGGCTGAAGGGCGGAAGCCAGGCTGGGAGAGACGATCTAAACTCGGGGCAATAAATTCACACATGCATATGCGGATTGGCACATCGGATATGCCCACAGCGAAAAGCTGCTGAAAACGAACGCTTTACAGGCAGACCACGGGTATCCGCTCCGGTTACAGAAACGCGATTCGAGCAAAATGCGTGGTTGACCCGGCCAAAGCGGGGCTGTTAGCGTCGAAATTGAGTCAGGAAATCAGACGCGCCCCCGCGTCCCGAGGACCGGGCATGGCCGTCTCTTACTTAGAGACTTCCTCTCGAATGGAAGTTTCCTGTACGTGACGTAAATTTTCTTTTTTGCGAGAAGCGGATTGCGCAGGCGTTACTACATCATCTTTGTCGCGGCCGAGGAGAACGGCAAGCTTCGCAAGATCCCGGTGCCTCTCCACTACGCGTACGTCTTCGCGGCCGCTGCGGTTATCGGTCTCTTCACCATTACCGGCATGGCGGGTTCCTACTCGCGCATGCTGGTGAAGACGGCAAGCTTCAACCAGATCCGCTCGCAGCAGGAAGCCCTGCGCAAGAACTACCAGCAGCTCGAAGAGGTTGCCAAGGAGAAGGAAGTCCAGGCAGCCTCACTCGGCGCGCTCGCCAGTGAAGTCAGCGCCATGTACGGCCTGAAGCAGAGCAAGCTCTCGCACTCCGCGGCCGCAGCCTCGAACGCGCCAACCGTCGTCGACAACCCGGACAACTTCACCGACGCGAACTACTCCGCCAGCCTCGACGAGCTGAGCTCGCTGCGCACCACGGCCCTCTCCGGCCGCCTGTCGCGCGCCTTTGAGATCGGCCTCTCTCCGAACGCTCCGGATGCCGATGGCGGCAGCTGGATCAACATGGCCGATGCGCCATCGCTCTGGCCGGTCATGGGCCCCATTACCAGCTCCTTCGGCGAACGCACCGATCCGTTCAACGGCGAGGGCGCCTTCCACAAGGGCATCGACATCTCGGCTCATTACGGAGACCCGGTCCGCGCTACCGCCGACGGCGTTGTCGTCACGGCGGGCATGGGGAACGGCTACGGACGCGAAATCCTGGTCGACCACGGCAGCGGCATCGCCACGCTCTACGGACATCTCTCCGGTTTTGCCTGCACGCCGGGCGAGCAGGTGAAGGTCGGCCAGATCATCGGCTATGTGGGCACCAGCGGCCGCAGCACCGGTCCGCACCTCCACTACGAGGTCCACATCCGCAACACGCCGGTGAATCCGCACAAATACCTGCGCGAGACCATGGAGCAGCTGGCCAGCGCGCAAACCGGCTCCTCACTCATCGGGAATTGACCGTTCCGGTAATCGCCTTCGGCACCCGCTCCTGTTAGTCGCGAGCAAACAGTTCTATTCACAATACAAAGGCCGCCCGGTAGGGCGGCCTTGTTGCTTTGGCTATCCCAAAGGCTATTTAACTCTGACGCCTGAAACTGAGTGCTAGCACAGCAGACTCACCCACTTCCAGCTTCCTCCAATTCACGAAAGCGGCGCAATCGATCAGTGCGTCATAGATTTCGGGACATCTCTCCCGAAACCCCGTGACATTCTCAAGTTGAAGGGTCAGAACCGAACCGGACGCGCAGTGAATCGTACTCATTTCATCCTCTGAGCTATCCAGTGAGGTCATGCAGTCGATCCACGCATCCATGTTTCTGCCATAGAAGCCGGGAAACCCGAAAGCCCCCGCGAAGCAGTCGTGGAATGAACCCCAGTCGGCGATACTGGCGCAGTCGATTACAACACTAGAGACGATCACGGTTACATCCTTGCCACACCTTGATACAGAACGCAGAAACGACGGAGGCCGCCCTCACGGACAGCCTCTCCTTTGTCTATTGTCTATGGATACTACCCTTGACTCACGGCAAGCCCTGAAGAGTAGAACCGCTTCTTATTGCGGTTTGAGAGGAAGCGTTTGGACCTTCAACTTTACAAACTTAACCACTTTGCAATCGCGCAGTGAATAGTGCCAGGTTTCACCAGTAGCGGACTTGACGGTAACCCCCGTCGGCAGCTGGAAACCCTCTATGTCCGCATAGGAATAGTCAAACTCTGCGTCATGTCCCATGCTCGCAGTATCTGAGGTCTGCATGGAACCGAGAAGAAAACCCTCCGGGCCATTCGTGAACGAGGTGTTGAATCGCAACGGTTGGGGCTGCTGGCTCACGCCGTTTGTCATACGCAGGTCATCAGATAAAAGAAGCTTCGCGGCGACGCCCGGTCCACTCATCGCTAACTCATATCCAGAATCGAGCTTGGTGAAGCTATAGTGCGTTGGTCCGGATGGCAGCAGAAGGTCTGCCGCCGAAGGCACCCATGCATTCAAACCCGCCGTAACGATCCCAGTAAACGAACCCTCGAGATCCTGGCCGTGTGCAACTCCAGACAGATCTGGGTATCCGGGGAGCGTAGTCAATGCAGCATGGGAGTAATCAACCGAAACACGATGCTTAACCTTCTGGAGAGCGTCTATCGACGGGACAAGAGGCTCAGGAACCTTACCTACAACGTCGATGACGTGTTGTTTCCAATCAAACTCCACTGAGCAGTTAAACGATGCCAAGTTCCGCTTAAATGGAGTGTCGTAATCATGGCGAATCTTCGCAAGCAGTGCCACATCGGCAACCGATGCCGAATTGGCCGGTTGGCCTTGCGCGAATGCTGAACTTACTCCCAAAAGGAGACCTGGCAACAACGCCAACTGCTTAAACATGCCGAGAGGATAACAGCATACGAGAGAACGGCCGCCCTTCTAGGCGGCCATTTGTGTATACGAGGATCGTTCTCTCCCCTTCTCTCCCCAAGCCAGCTGAAGTCTCGCATGGCCACCGTGCAATCCTGCAAGCCCACATCTCGAATGGCATGAGCTGTGGGCCACCTAGGACGCTTGCTGCTACTTCGTGTGTTCGACGTGCCAGATCGATCCCGAGCCATCATCGGTCACGAAGAGCGAGCCGTCATCGGCAAACGCCACGCCTACCGGACGGCCCCAGACGTGTCCGTCGTCGGTCGTGAAGCCGGTGAGGAAGTCCTGGTACTCGCCGGTGGCCTTGCCATCCTTCATTGGCACGCGGATCACCTCGTATCCCGCGCGCTGAGCCTTATTCCAGGAGCCATGTTCGGCAGCGAAGGCATCCCCCTTCCACTCAGCCGGAAACTGCGAGCTGTCGTCGAAGACCATCTCGAGTGAGGCGAAGTGCGGCTGCAGCAGCACGTCCGGCGTAAGGACCTTGTCCTTCAGCTCGGGGTGCTTGCCATCATGGCGCGGATCCTGATTACCGCCCATGTAGTACCAGGGCCACCCATAGAAGCCACCCTCCTCGACATGCGTGATGTAGTCGGGCACAAGGTTGTCACCGAGCATGTCGCGCTCATTGGTCGAGCACCATAGCTGGCCGGTGATCTGGTTCACTGCCTCACCCACGCAGTTGCGGATGCCGGAGGCATAGATCTTGGTGAATTTGCCGGACGGGGTGAACTCAAGAACATCGGCACGGTGGAATTCTTCCGGATGCGTGTCTGAATCATCGACATTGGAGTGCGATCCGACCGAGACGAGCATCTTCTTGCCGTCCTTCGAGAAGGCGATGTCGCGCGTCCAGTGGCCGCCGCCGCGAAGCTTGCCGCCGCCAGGCAGCTCGGCAAGTTGCTGGGAAGGCCCGCTGGCCTTGAGGTCGCCGCTCTTGTAGGGGAAGCGGATGACGCCGTCCGTGTTGCCGATGTAGACCCACTTGGGATGAGCGGCAGGATAGAAAGCGATACCAAAAGGCAGGTTCAGATTGTCGGCAAAGGTCGATACTTCTTTCGGCTTGCCATCTGGGCCAACGCCGCGGAAGACCATCACCTTGTTCTCATAGCTGAGAGCGACGAAGAGATCGCCGTTCGGAGCCTTGCGGATGAGGCGCGGCTGGTTCAGCCCGGTGTAATAGAGGCTGACCTTGAAGCCATCGGGCGCGATGGGCATGGCGCCGTCCGGCCGCTGGACCATCGGAGCGCCGTTATCAACACCCTGCGTGGCATACGGCTTGGGGAGATCGGCGACGGTCAGCTTGCGGGTGACACCGGGCTTTTCCTTCTGATAGTTCGTGAAGGCATCCTGTCCGGTAAGAACCTGGCTGGAATCCTGGGCGAGAGCGGCGCAGCAGAAAAGGCCACAGACAGCGGGGGCAAGGGCGAGACGGAGCATGCGAGTGCTCGACATTCGTTCCTCCTGAAGCGGTGAGCAGAACGGTGAAAGGGTCAGCGAGCAAGACGGAAATGCACGATGTGGATCAGCAAGAGCCGGGACGTACTCAAAAAGCCGGGAGGCACAATCGTGGTTGCGTTTCCCCGGCAAGAAGTGTACCCGTTTGAGCGCTCATTCGTCTTGCAGCGCCCTCCCCCCATCCGGCCCACCGCGATCAACGGGCGCCGGAGGACTTTCCAAAGCCGGCCGGTGCGGCGACCAGCCGCTGCAGCAGGTCGTCCGGAACTGCCGCGGTCAGCACCGCCCGGTTATGGTGCTGGTCGACATGCGCGCTGTCCAGCAGGGCTTTCGTATCGCCGGCAATCGCCGCCTCCGACGGATCGGATGCCGTGCCGGGATTGTCGGCGACGGTGCGGGCAAGGCTCAGCAGCGACCCGATGGAGTCGACCGCAGCCTTGGCGTCGGCATCGCTCGAGGCGATCTCCTCCACCCGCAGCCGCGTCTTGCCGGCCCAGCTCAGCGAGGCGACAAAGGTCGCGTCCTGGGGGAGCGGCAGAGACAGCCCCATGACGTTGACGCGGCCATCGCTGTCCCCCAGCGGCAGGCCGATCTGCCCGATGCCCCAGGCGAGCGAGAGCAGCGGGACGTCGACGTAATGCCGGGCCAGCAGCGTGGAGCCGGTGAAGGGCAGCGCCGCCGTGCGATAGCGATCGAGGATCGAGTGGATCTGTTCAGCCGAGGGCGTGTTGCTGACCGCGATCATGTCATAGCCGAGCAGCGCGACGCGCACCGTCCGGCCCTCGTTGGTGATGTTGTAGATATCGTGGCCGGCGTACTCTTCGGTCGAAGCGGCCTGCGACTGAAGCCAGGAACTCACGCGACGTCCGTCGAAGTGGCCGACGAAGACCTCGGAGAAGGCGACCGGTCCGTTCGGGCCCTTCGGATTCGCCATGCGGTGCAGCGAGAAGGCGGCCTCGTCGAGATCGCGCTCAGGCTGAATGCCGGTCGCATCGATGAACTTCTGGTAGTCGGCATCGTGCTGCACGGGATGCCGGTCAAAGCGCGTGGCCGTGCGCAGCGGGCGCAGATCGATGTAAATGATGCCGTCGGACTCAGGCAGCAGGCGTGCAGCCTCAGGCGGCGCCTTTTTGCGGAGATACAGCGCGGCGACGGCGAGCAGCAGGAAGACAGCGACGATCGAGAGCGTGACAGTAAGCCGGTTGCGGCGACGCATAGACAAGAGAAGTGTATCGCTTTACGGTTTCGAGCTTCTTATGCAGATAACGGAGGCCGTAAACAGCAAGGGCCACATCTTTCGATGCGGCCCTCCTGCTGTTTGTCTGCTCTTCGTCCTTAGAAGGACACCTTCGCCGAGAAGGTGACTTCACGCGGATTCGACGGGGTCACCTTCGGATTGCCGAAGCCCGAATAGGCCGCGTTGAAACCGGCATCGTCCAGGTAAGGATCGATGCTCTCGTAGTTGGCGTGGTTGAAGAGGTTGGAGAAGTTGGCGCGGACCAGGGCGTTCATCTTGGTGTTCAGCTTGAAGTTCTTGGTCACGGTGAGATCTGCGGTGTTGGTCCAGAAGTCGCGGGCATCGTTGCGGGCGACATTGCCCCACGGCGAGTTGAAGGCCTTCTGGGCGTAGGTGCTGTTCATGATGTAGCGAACATCGGAGGCCGAAACCGTCTTCACGGTCGAGTCCGCTGTCTTGTTCGCGTTGTTCCAACTGATCAGCGTAGTGGGCGCAGCCGAGCAGGAAGCCGGGTTCGATACGCCATCGTTCGTGTAGTAGGCGCAGACGTCACCGGCGTAGGCGCCGACCTGCGTCACCGGAGCCTTGCGGCTGCCGAGGAAGGGACGGAGGTTATCCGGACCCGCGCCATAGGCACCGTTGAAGCTGTAGTCGGAAACACCCGAGTCGCTGCCGTAGTAGTCGAAGCCGTACTGGATCGGCGTGTAGGGCTGGCCGGAGGCGATGAAGTACGTTCCGGAGACGCCCCATCCACCGAGAAGGTGACCCTCAAGGCCATGCTGCTCCTTGAAGAAGGGAACCTGTTCGACGAAGTTGAGGGTGAGGTTCTGCGGGAAGTCCAGACCCGAGAGACCGTGCTCAGCGCTCTTGTAGTTCAGCGGGTCCTGCGCGATGGCCGAAGTGACACCGGCGCCACCGCCGCTGTAGACCTCGCTGACGTTGTCCGTGGTCTTGCTCCACGTGTACGCAGCAGAGAACGTGAGCTGGTGGAAGAGGTCATTGGCGCGCAGTTCGGCCTGGAGCGCGTGGTAATCCGAGTAGCCGGTGTTGGTGCGCTGACGGATGATCGCGCTGGTGCCGTCCTCACGGCCGTTCACCGCGGAGACAGTGACTCCCGAAGGAATGGCATTCGGGAAAGCTGCCTGCAGGCCAGCCAGATAGGGGTTCGCGTTGATGGTCTGGAAGAGATCGCCGCCGTGGTTACCCACGTAGCGCACCTCGGCCACCAGGTTATGCGAAATCTCGCGCTGGATACCGAGCGACCACGCCGAGACGTAATCCGCGCGGAAGTTCTTCGACTCGTTGATCTGCGTGTAGTCGCGGGGATCGGCAATGCCCTTGGTCAGGTACGAGGACAGAGCCGAGCGGACATTGGGACCGGTCGGATTCGCAGGCAGAACGCCATCCACATCCGATGCCGACGTAAGGGTCTGCGAGAGAACCTGCGGCGCCGAATCGGCCGTGTTGAGGTAGATGTTGTAGAACGGCGGATCGTACGACAGGCGATAGCCGCCACGCAGCACCGTCTTGTGCGTGGTGCCGAGGAAGTCCGGGGTCCAGGCGAAGCCGACGCTGGGACCGAACATGTGATTGTCGGCAGGCAGCTTGGCCGCCGTCGTCACCGATAGGGGCAGATTCGGATCCCACAGAGGATCGGAGCTTTCCTGCGATTCGGTATCGAGCTTGTTGAACAGGTTACCGGGCTGGCCGTAGGTGCTCCAGGTCAGACCCAGGTTCACAGTCAGGTTCGGCTTGATCTGCCAGTCATCACCGGCATAGAGGAAGGTGTCGTACTCGCGGAAGTCGAGCGTAGTGTTGCCGTCGACAATGTTAATTTCCGAGGGCGTGCTCGCAAGGTACGAAGACCAGTTGGAGAACTCGAACTCACCGTTGACCAGCGGCAGGAAGGTGTTGGGCGAGCGCTGGTAAGTCCAGTTCACACCGGCCTTGAGGTGGTGCTTGCCGAGCTGGTAGTTGAAGTTGTCCTGGAGCTGCCAGGTGTTCACGATACGGCCCTGGGGCAGATTGTCTGCCGGACCGTAGCCAAGACTGGCTGCGCCCGCCGTGTTGCTGATCGTGACATACGTCACGCCCTGGGTGATGTTGGCCGTGGTCGGATCGGAGTTATTGCTGCTTCCGCCGAACTGCGTGTTCTCACGGCCGAAATTGACGGAGAACTCGTTGACGATGTTCTGCGTGATGGCGCGCGTCCAGCCCAGCTTGACGGCCTGGGAGAGCGAAGGCTCGTTGTAGAACCAGCCGCCTGCACCATTGTCGCCAAGATCGAACCAGTTGCTGCGCGACAGGATGTAACGCGCAACGATGGTGTCCTTGCCGTTCGAGTAGTCGGCGCGGGGCAGCCAGTTGAAGATGTGCTGGCGCTCGGGAACGCTGCGCTGCACGTAGCTGTATTCGATCGGGCAACTGGTGCCGGAGATAGTCGACTCGATCGGGGTTCCGTATTCCGTCGGGTTACCGGTAGTGAAGCTGTAGGGGCCGTATGTCTGGAGAGCAGCAAGCGAATTCGCGTTCACAGCGCCGCAGGCAGCTGCCTCGGTAAGACCGGTCTGGGTCGGCGAGATGCCGCTCGAGGTATAGACCGCGGACTCGTGGAACTGCTCCTGGTCGAAGCCATTGAAGAAGAACAGGCGGTCCTTCACGATCGGGAAGCCGATCGTAAAGCCACCGAACTCCGTGTTCGAACGCGGCAGATCGGTCAGACCTTCATAGCTCTTCTGATACGGAGTCAGCGTCTCGAGGTCGTTGTTCGTCCAGTTGCCATAGATGCTGCCGTGAATGTTGTTCGTACCCGACTTGGTGACGACGTTGATGACCGAACCACCGTTGCGGCCATACTCAGGACCGAAGTTGTTGGTGATGATCTGGTATTCGCTGGCGAACTCAGCGTCGCTCACACCCAGAGCCGGTCCGGTGACCGAGTTGTCGTTGTTGTTCTGGCCATCGATCTGCTGATCGTTGTTACGGCCACGGCTGCCGTTCGAAGCGACCGCGGCGCCATTCGTATCGCCGTAATCCAGATCGCGGCTGGCGTTGACGCCCGGCACGAGCAGCGCCAGGTTATCCAGACCCTGGTTCTCGTTCACGTTCGCGAACGACGCAATCGTCTCAGCGGAGAAGTCGTTCGTGATCTGCGCCTGCGTGGTCTCGATCAGCGGCGTGGTGGAGCCGGAGACCTGGACGGTGGACTCGGCGGAAACACCCAGGGTCACCGAGCCGAGGCCCGTGTCCTGCGAGGTGGTGACAACGACGTTGTCCAGCTTCTTGTTGCCGAAGCCCGCGCTGGCGATCTCGATCCGGTAGGTGCCGGGAGGCAGCAGGTTGAAGCGGAAACCGCCCGTGGACTTATCTTCGGTCGCCTGATAAACGACACCTGTCTGCGTGTTCGTCGCCTTCACTGCGGCATCGCCGATCGCGGCGCCGGAGCCGTCAATGACGGTTCCGGAGATCGAACCCTTGGTCACCTGTGCGAATGTTGCCAATGGCGTAAATGCCAACAGCAGCAACATGAGTAAACGGTTGAGCGTCACAACTGCTTTCAAATGAGGTCTCCCTTAAATACAAAGCAAAAGGCCTGCACCTCGTGACGGGTGCGAAGCCGGCTGAATGGACCGTGCATATGCAAAAAATCCGCTCCAGGAAGCTGGCAGCGGACTTGATAGGGCTATATCGATGCAGATCGCTTATCGATCAGCCTGCGCCAAAACCCGCCGCCAGATACACGACACCTTCCGACAACATGGGTTTTTACGCATGGGTTGCATGGATTTAACAGTAACAGAGGTGTAACGTTGCGTCTATTGCCAAGACAAATACAAGCGCTTCCAATTACAGCAAGCATGCACGCGCAGTAACGGGAACGCTTACGGCACGTGCATGTCATCCATCTTTCGGTTGAGACCGGCATGGATGGCTCTGAAAACAGCGACGGGCCCCGGCTCGATGGCCAGGACCCGTAGAGCGGTCGCTCGAGACTAGCTGTTCAGCGTCTCGTTTAACTTGTTCAGCGTGCTGTTGAGGCTCTTGTCGGCGCGGCGCTGCTCGTCGATCTTGGCGATCGAGTGCATGACCGTGGTGTGGTGCTTGCCACCGAACTGGCGTCCGATCTCCGGCAGCGAAGCCTCGGTCATCTGCTTCGCGAGATACATGGCGATCTGGCGAGGCACGACGACGGCGCGCGAGTTGTTCTTCTGCTTGAGCTCGGCGACGCGCATGCCGAACTGCTCGGCGACCGCACGCTGGATCGCCTCGATGGTGATCTTGCGGACCTGCGTATCGATGAACTGCTTGAGGCACTGCTGCGCGGTGGGCAGCGTGAGCTCGACACCGTTCAGGCTCGACCAGGCGAAGAGGCGCGTCAGCGCGCCTTCGAGCTCGCGCACGTTGGTGCGGACATTCGAGGCGATGAAGAGCGCGACGTCGGTCGGAAGCGCGACGTGCTCGCTCTCGGCCTTCTTCTGCAGGATGGCGACCTTGGTCTCGAGATCCGGCGGCTGAATGTCGGCGATCAGGCCCCACTCGAAGCGCGAGCGCAGGCGGTCTTCGATCTCGGGCAGCTCCTTGGGAGGACGGTCCGAGGCGATGACGATCTGCTTCATGTTCTCATGCAGCGCGTTGAAGGTATGGAAGAACTCTTCCTGCGTGCGCTCTTTCTGCGAGAGGAACTGGATGTCATCGATGAGCAGCAGGTCCACGGAGCGGAACTTGTCGCGGAAGCTGGTCATCTTGTCATAGCGCAGCGAGTTGATCATCTCGTTGGTGAACTTCTCCACCGAGACGTAGCAGATGGACGCGTTGGGCACGCGCTGCTTCACCTCATGACCGATGGCCTGCATGAGGTGCGTCTTGCCCATGCCAGTGCCGCCATAGAGGAAGAGCGGGTTGTAGGCCTTCGAGGGACGCTCGGCCACGGCTTCGGCCGCGGCGCGCGCGAACTGGTTGCCGGAGCCGATGACGAAGGCGTCGAAGGTGTAGCGCGGATTGAGCTGCGCGGCCGAGGACCAGTCGAAGCGGCCCTGCTGCGGCGCGGCCGGCGCGTTGTTACGCGCGTAACCATTGCCGCGGTTGTTCGCGGGCGCATTCGGCGTATGCGTGGACTGCGGCGGAAAACCGCCGTCCTCGCGAGGCTGCGCCAGCGTGGGGTCTTCTTCCGGAGTGACGAACTTTACATCGTCGAATTCCAGTTGCAGTGCGTCGATGGCTTCCTGGATCAGGTCGCCGTAGTGATCGCCGACATGCTGAAACTCGGGCGTGGGAATCCGCACGAACAGCAGCCGTTCTTTGGCATGGCTGAAGCGCGTCGGCTTGAGCCAGGTGTCAAAGGACTGGCGATTGATCTTCTTTTCGAGCGCACCGAGAATCCGAACCCACGGATTCAACACGGCGGCGGGAGTAGCAACAAAAGACATTCAGGTTCCTTGCTTGAACGCTCGCGGGAATACCGGCATCGTTAGCAAACCTGTAACCAAAGCGAAGCAGCCCCGATGAAATCGGGCAGACTTGATTCGCATTCGCTGGCCAGGAGGCGCATCGCTCGAGTCATCTCGACTCTAGTGCGCTGTACGAGCGGGCTGACAACCGCGGGGCGTCAGGAAAAATCTCATATGGACGTTGCCGATACTAGCACAATTCGGGGGCCGATTTGAGGAGCATGAAGAGCGAAATTTCCCGGCCTTGCGAGTTGCACCACAGAAGGTGAAAGGCAGACGCCCGAAAGCGAACGCTGCGCAAAAATGGGGGAGTCAGACGGGCGCATCCAATGCGGAGCCGTAGATCAGAAAAAACTACAATCTCGCTTCCGGTAGAGCGCCCGACACGTCGATAACGCCACGCGCTGCGGCTCAGACGGGAAAGATTGCAGGCAACACAGGAAATTTTTACTGCGCATAGTCGTCGCCTCCGAAGGCGAGGTTTTCAAAACGTGTGCACTTCGACAGATATGCCAGGTGCACCGAGCCTGTAGGACCATTACGCTGCTTGGCGATGATGATCTCGGCCTTGCCCTCCGTGTCCGGGTCGGGATTGCCGTTTTCATCGCGGTTGTAATAGGCCTCGCGATGGATGAAGGCCACCACGTCCGCGTCCTGCTCGATCGAGCCGGATTCGCGGAGATCGGACAGCATGGGCTTCTTGTCCCCGCCACGCTGCTCCGAGGCACGGGAGAGCTGCGAGAGCGCGATGACCGGCACTTCGAGCTCCTTGGCCAGCGCCTTCAGGCCACGCGAGATGGCGGACACTTCCTGCGTACGGTTTTCGTGCCGCTTCTGGCCGGCGCCGCCGCTGCTGGCCGTCATCAGCTGCAGGTAATCGATCACGATCAGATCGAGGCCGCCGCGCGACTGGCGCAGGCGGCGCGCCTTGGCGCGCATCTCCGAAAGCGAGATGCCGGGCGTGTCGTCGATGAAGATCGGCGCTTCGACCAGGCGTTCCAGACCGGCGGCGAGCTTCTCCTGGTCGTCACGGCCAAGGAAGCCCTTTTGAATCTTCTGCGAGTCGACCAGCGACTCGGAGGCCAGCATTCTGCGCAGCAGCGACTCTTTACTCATTTCGAGCGAAAAGACGGCAACGGTGCCGTTGCCGCGCACGGCGGCGTTCTGCGCGATGTTGATGGCCCAGGCCGTTTTGCCCATCGAAGGACGAGCCGCAATGATGATGAGTTCCGACTTCTGCAGGCCGCTGGTCATGCGGTCGAAGTCGTCGAAGTGCGTGGCGAGGCCGGTAACCTCGCGGCCTTCCTTATAGAGATTGTCGATCGAACCGAAGGAGTCGCGAACGATCTCGGGAATGCCGGCAAAGCCGCGCGAGATGCCCTTTTCGGTGACCTCGAGCATCGCGGACTCGGCCGCATTGATGACGTCGAGTGCGTCCTCGCTCTGGTCGGCCGCGCGCGTGATGGCCTCGGAGGAGATCCGGATGAGCTGGCGCAGCAGCGACTTGTCTTTAACAATCCGGACGTACTCTTCAATGGAGAGCCGCCGCGGCAGGCCTTCGGTCAGTGAGGCGAGATATGCGACGCCGCCGACCGATTCGATTTCCTTGCGGCGTGCGAGCTCCTCGGAGAGGGTAACGATATCCAGGGCACGACCGGCGTCGATCAGTTCGGCCATGCGCGCGAAGATGCGCTGGTGCGAGTCGAGGGCGAAGTCCTCGGCGCGGATCTTCTCGGCCGCCTCGTTGTAGGACTCGTTGTCGAGCAGAATGGCGCCAAGAATGGAACGCTCGGCATCGATGGAGGCCGGCAGTCCGCGCTCGAACGAGATGTCTGCCGGGGTTGCCATCTTTATTAGGCTAGGCGCGCGGTGGGGAGATGACAAGATCGAGACAGGAACGGAGAAGTATGCTTGCGCGTCCGGTTTGAGGGGGAATGCATATTTCCCGTGAAGGGCAAGAGCGATTTGCGAACAACTTTTCGTGCAAGTCTGAGGGAAAGGCTGAGAGTTTCCTGTGCAAGCCCTGTGGAAAAAGAGGAAATCATCCGTCTAAATCGCAGGCAGGCGATCCGCGGCGGCGGCAAACCTATATCATCGAAAGAGAGCATTTTTGCGGCATATGAAACGGATTCTGATAGCAGCAACAGCGACCCTGTCGCTGGTCAGCGGCATGGCCTTTGCCCAGCAGGCAAATGAGACGGCCGCACCGGAAGCAAAGCAGTTCCAGGGGCTCGAAGACCAGTGGAGCGCGGCGCTGATGAAGCGCGACCAGTACACACTCGAGAACCTGATGTCGCCGGCCTTCCTCGATATCGCGGCCAGCGGCGACATTACCACGCGCAATCAGCAGATCGCCGATCTCTATACGAAAACCGGGCCGCAGCCGGTGAGCATGGAGCAGAAGGTGGTGAACGTGCGCATGGTCGAGGATGTAGCGATCGTGGACGGCACGTACATCCACAAGTGGAAGACGGGTTCCACGATCCACGAGGAGCGCGGCATCTTCACGCACGTCTACCAGCGCTCGCATGGCGGCTGGACATGCGTGCATTCGCAGCGCACCGAAGTGGTGGAGCAGTCGGACGCGAAGCAGCCGAAGCCGAAGGTCGAGAAGAAGAGCAACGCCGAAGAGCCTTTCCACATTCCGTTCTTCTACAAGGGCAAGACCTCGACACAGGACACGACATCTTCGGGCAGCACGGCTACGGCCGGAACAACTACGAGCGGTACAGCAGCGAACAGCACAGAGACCGCACCCGCGAGCACGTCCACCTCGACCACTTCAGGCTCGACCTCGAGCACCAACAACGCTGCTCCGCAGCCATAGGCGGACTGACGATGTCGCTGCGCCCGACATGGGCGGAGATTTCGATTTCCCGCCTGCGGCGCAACTATGCGCGGCTGCGTTCCGCCGCGCCCGATGTTGCATTGATGGCCGTGGTCAAGGCCAATGCCTATGGCCACAACGCGGCCCTCTGCGCTCCGGCGCTGGCCGGCGAGGGCGCGAGCTGGCTGGGCGTGACCTGCCTCGATGAAGGCATTGCCCTGCGCCGCGCGCTGCCACAGCCGCGCGTATTACTGATGAGCGGCGTCTGGCAGGGCGAGGCCGAGAGCGCGATCGAACATCGCCTCACCCCTGTGGTGTGGGAGACGCCGCATCTTGCGTGGCTGGAAGAAGCAGCGGCACAACAGAACGTCACAGACTTCGCCGTGCACATTGAGATCGACAGCGGCATGTCCCGGCAAGGGCTACGGCCGGAACAAGTCGATGCGTTTCTCGCAGCGCTGGCGCAGTGCAAGCGCCTGCGCGTGGAGGGCGTGATGACGCATTTCCATTCGCCCGAAGTGCTGGATTCGTCCGCAACGGCCACGCAGATGGAGAATTTCTCCCGCGCGCTGCAAGTGCTTGCCGATGCCGGCGTGACGCCGTCGATTATCCACGCCGGGAATTCGGCCACGGCGCTGACGCCTGCGATGACACAGGCAGTGAGCGCGCTGGCAAAGAAGCACACCGCGACGGCGATGGTGCGACCGGGGCTTTCGCTCTACGGATATTCGCCGCGCTTTGCGGGCGAAGGTGCTGCACAGGTGAAGGATTTGCTCGAGCCGGTGCTCTCCTGGAAGACGCGGGTCATCTCGTTGCGCGATATCGAGCCGGGTGAGACTGCCGGCTACAACGCGACGTTTCGCGCCGCACGAAGGTCGCGGCTGGCGCTGCTGCCGGTGGGTTATGCGGATGGGCTGAATCGCCTGCTCTCCGGCTGTAATTCTGGAGGGGGCTTTGTGCTGGTGCGTGGACAGCGTGCGCCGATTGCGGGCCGCGTCTCGATGGACCTGACGATTGTGGATGTGACAGGCATCGACGGCGTGGCGCTGGGCGACGAAGTCGCGATCATCGGGGAACAGGGCGGCGAGCGCATCACGGCGTATGAACTGGCCGACGCGGCAGGGACGATTCCCTACGAGGTGCTGTGCGCCATTGGATCGCGGGTGCCGCGAAGAATTGCAGAGGAAGACGATGGCGACGCATAAGGGCTGGTACGCCGACTGGATGTACCGCTGGGAAACGCGGCTGACGAACGAAGACTCGAACCGCATCGTGCGTCCTCTGGAGTGGGGATTCGATTGGGTCAACGACTTCATCGACGCGCATGGGCTGCGCGAGAAGCTCTTCGGCGGACGCGATCCTGAGACTCTAAGCCACTTTGAAGCGGAAGACGCGATGGCCGCGCTGAATGCGGCGATCGTCGCGCGCAGTGAGGACTTCTTCGGCTACGCCAAGCCGACGGACTACGTGCTCGAGGAGCGCTATCCGCAGCTCTTCCCGACGAATGTGCGCCCGAAGACGCTGGCCAATGACGCGGAGTGGAAGCGCAAGGCGGCGACGGGTGAGATCGAGAAGGCGCACTTTCTGCGCTTCACCTCGCCGGTGCGGACGAAGTATCCCGAGAACGATCTGGTGAATGCGCGGTGGTATCCGGCTCCGGCGGAGAAGATGGCGGGCAAGCCGAAGCAGGCCATTATCGTGATGCCGCAGTGGAACGCCGACGCCTTCAGCCATAACGTGCTGTGCTCGCTCTTCAATCGCTTCGGCATCTCGGCGCTGCGCCTGAGCAAGCCGTATCACGATATCCGGCGCCCCGCGGAGCTGGAACGCTCGGACTACGCAGTAAGCGCGAACCTTGGTCGCACCATCGCGGCCTGCCGCCAGGCGGTGGTCGATATCCGCTGCTGCATGGACTGGCTGCAGGAGCAGGGCTACGAGCAGTTCGGCGTGCTGGGTACGAGCCTCGGCAGCTGCTATGCCTTTATCGCCAGCGCGCATGACGCGCGGCTGCGGGTGAATGCCTTCAACCACGCCTCGACAGCCTTTGGCGATGTGGTGTGGACGGGGCAGAGCACGCGCCACATTCGGCAGGGCCTCGAAGAGGCCGGGCTGACGCAGGAAGGCCTGCGCACGGCATGGAGCTCGGTGAGCCCGTTCTCCTACATGGAGCGCTTCGCGGCCCAGACCGACAAGCGCGTGCTGGTGGTGCACGCGAAGTACGACCTGACCTTCATCGAAGAGTATTCGCTCGAGACGCTGCAACACTTCTCACGGCTGGGGATCCACTACGAATCGAAGGTGCTGCCCTGCGGGCATTACACCACCGGCGAAAAGCCCTACGCCTACCTGGACGGCTGGTACATGGGCTCGTTTGTGTACCGGGCCTTTCGCGATATCGGGCGGGAGACGCCTGTGGTCGCGGCTTCGACGAAGAAGCCCGAAGCGGTCTCTCACTAGGATCAAGCCAATGTAAAGCCTGAATGAGCCATGCGTGACCGTACCTCTCCACGTCTCAAGTGCGAGACGCGGAGCACCCGGTTCAAGTGAGCCTTAATAATGATTGCTGGCGCGGGGCGTCGAGTGGTCGATGTCTCCTGCCTCCGGCAACGCGGACTGCGGGGTGGCCGGTGGCGTTGCCGCTGAACGGAAGGCCAGCACTGCCTGGGGACGCATGTTCGTCGGCAGGAAGAGGCTGAAGACGGTTCCATGATGCGCCTTCGAGACCGAGGAGCGCAGCTGGAGCCCGCCGCCGTAGCGGTGCAGGATGGAGCGCGTGACCCAGAGGCCGAGCCCCGTCCCCTGCGAGCCCTTGGTGGTGAAGAACGGCTCGCCGATGCGGCTGCGAACCGCGGCCGGCATGCCCGCGCCGGTATCGGCCACCGAGATGCGCAGACCGCGAACGCCCTGATCCGCCCAGTTTCGGGCGGGGCGGACGCGCAGGCGCAGGCGGCCTCCGGGCGCAGTGGCCTCGATGGCGTTGGCGATGAGGTTCGAGAGCACCTGGCGCATCTCGCCGGGGAAAACATTCACCGTATCCGCGGCCTCGAATTCGCGCTCCACGCTGATCTGCTTGTCGGCGATCTTGCGGCCGAAGAGCGTGAGCACCTCTTCGATGAGGTCGGCCGGGGAGATTTGCACCGGGCTCGCGCTCTCGCGGGAGAAATTCAGGGTCTGGCGGCTGATCTGCACGACGCGGCCCAGCTCACGCTGCGCGAGCTGCAGATATTCATGCCGGCGCTCCGGCGAGGGGTCGGCTTCGAGCAGGTAGAGCAGGTTCGTCACCGCTTCGAGCGGGTTGTTGATCTCATGGACGATGGAAGCCGTAAGGCGGCCGAGGGCGATCAGCTTCTGGTTCTCTCGCAGGATTTCGGCGGTCCGGTCGAGCTCGCCCTGCACCCGGGCGCGGGCTTTCTGGTCGCGCTGCGAGCGGAAGGCCCGCTCGAGGTATTCCGGCAGGCGGCGTACGTCGCAGCGCGACACACCCTGCAACTCCGCGGGACGGATTCCCGCGTTCGAGGCGCCGGAGCCCTCCTCGTCGGAGCTCCCCTCGAGGATGCGGGGGCGTTCAACCAGGATGACGGGGGAGGAAGGCGAAGCCTCCCGGAGCTGCCGGAGAAAATCCTGTCGCTCGGCAGCGCCCATGCGGGCAATCGCCTCTTCGGCGAGAAGCACGAAATCGGCTTCTTTGGCGAAATCCCGGAAGCGCAGGCGCTGCATCAGGTCTTCCGGATGGTCGAAGGCTTCAAGGTTCGCGGTCAGACCGGCACGCCGCAGGGACTGGCGCAGCCAGTGCGTTGAAGCGGAGTTCGCGGTGAATAGCACCACATACGGGATGGATACGGCGCTCAGCATGGGCTCATGAACTGGTGATTCCTGGAAATTCCTTTGTTTCTGCACTTTGCAGATCTCCAAACTCGCACGTCTGGCGGTTTACGCCTAATGTGCGAACCGAAAGGAGCTCCAGCAATCAAATCGGCCTGCGGACAGCAAACCCTAACTCCTGCTCCTTTCCCGAGGCATTCCGAGTACCGTTTCCGCGCGTTTTCACGCTTTGCGGCCGCCGGATCGCCCTTCTGAAAAGTTACGATGTGGCCTCCAGCAAGGCCGTTGCTTGTCAGGAGGTTACTTCGGAGGGCTTTGCTTGAATGGGAAGCGCTGGCGACTCTGATCCAGAAAGAGGAAAGCGCCTTAAAAAGTGGTCAAAGCCGTGGCGGAACAGCGGCGAGGAAGCAGGCACTCGCATCCAAAGGAAGGAATTATTTGGCATCCCCGTGCTCCCGTGAAAATCTAAGTATGGTGACCTACGGAAGGGAATCCCTATTCGCATGATGGCTTTGCGCTTTTCCGGCCGCCTGGGGCTGGCTGTGCTGCTCGGCGCCGGCTCGGCCGCCTTCGGGCAGGCGAACCCGAATAATTCGACGCAGAACAATTACATGGGCAGCGTCCAGGCGGTGTCGCTGACGCCCGATGCGAAGAAGCTGTCGCTGGACGATGCGATCCAGCTGGGCATTGCGAACAATCTTGCGTTGACCCTGGCGCGCGAGAACCAGAAGCAGGCCACGGCCCAGCGCGAGCAGCTGGTGAATGCGCTTCTGCCCAATATCTCGGCCCACGCCGAGCGCGGCGCGCACCAGTACAACCTCAAGGCCGACGGCTTCAATACGGCG
This sequence comes from Silvibacterium sp., assembly GCF_047605705.1. Taxonomy (NCBI): domain Bacteria; kingdom Pseudomonadati; phylum Acidobacteriota; class Terriglobia; order Terriglobales; family Acidobacteriaceae; genus Silvibacterium; species Silvibacterium sp. Next base: position 28,299 of record NZ_JASGFD010000020.1, read on the forward strand.
CTCTTCGAGCAGTTTCTCCCGGCCCTGGGCCTGCCGGCCTCCGACGCCGCGGCCTTTCCTCTGGTAGCGACCGTCGACGAGACGGTTGGCCAGCTGAACCTGTCGCAGGCGCTCTTTACCTGGGAGGGCTGGGACGTGTGGAAGGCCGCCAAGTCGAACGAGAAGGCGGCGTACTACAACACGCAGTCTTCACGCGGGCTGGTGGTGCTGGACGTAGGTACGGCGTACCTGCAGGCGCTCGAAGCCTCGGCGCAGGTGGACTATGCGCAGGCTCTTCTGAAGACCGACGAGACGCTGCTCTACCAGGCACAGGAAGAGCACAAGGCCGGCACAGCCGCGAATCTGGACGAGCTGCGGGCGCGGGTGCAGTACCAGACCCAGCAGCAGACGCTGATCGCAGACCAGAATGCCTTCGAGAAGGCGAAGGTCGCGCTGAATCGCGAGATCGGCCTCGACCCAGGGCAGAAGATTGAGCTGACCGATGCGACACCGTATTCAGATCTGGCGGCGCTGACCATTGAAGACGCGCGGCAGAAGGCCTACGCCAACCGGCAGGACTTCCAGAGCATGCGCGCGCAGATGCTGACGGCGCACCTAGAGCATCGCGCGGCAAAGCACGAGCGCTATCCCAGTTTGACCTTCAGCGGCAATTACGGCGTCACCGGCGTGACTGGCCAGGTCTATCACGGCACCTTCTCGGCGATGGGCACACTTTCGATCCCGATCTTCAACGAGGCGCAGTTCCGCGGCGACCGCGATGTGGCGGTGGCCCAGGAAGACGAGCTGCAGACACAATTCCACGACCTCGAGGCGAAGATCGATCAGCAGCTACGCGACAGCCTGCTGGACCTGAAGACCGCCTCGGAGCTGGTGAAGGTGGCGCACAGCAACGTGGACCTCGCGACCACGGCGCTCGAGCAGACGACGGACCGCTTCCAGGCCGGAGTCGACGATAACCTGCCGGTGGTGCAGGCGCAGTCGACGCTGGCGCAGGCGCAGACCCAGTACGTGAACTCGGTCTACCAGTTCAACCAGGCCAAGCTGGGACTGGCGCGCAATCTCGGCATCATCGACACCCAGTACCGGAACTATGTGCCGCAGAATTCGGCCGTACCTCCGCAGGGCGGCAAGTAGAGCGCATCCGCTAAATAAAAACGAGAAAGAGCCTGGTCCTGAGACCAGGCTCTTTTTGCGTGCGCATGCTTCTATCCCACCCGCACAGCTTCCAACCCGGGACCGGTTACTCCGCGGCGGGAATCACCGCGTCCGGCCAGTAGCGGAAGCTGCGGAAGGATGCCCGACCCGCGCCCCAGGCAGACAATGCGGGGCGAACGTCGAGGAAGCCGCCGAGGACGTTGTGATCCATGCCAGAGATCTCGGCGGATTGCTCGGTTTTCTTCCATCCCTCTCCCGAACGCCGATAGTAGAAGTCCAGCTCCTGCCGGTCGTTCACGACACGCAGGGTCGCCCGCGTGTCTGACCGCACGGGCTCATCGAAAACCAGCCCATTGGCGACTCGCACCTTGAGGCCCTTTTCGTCGAGCGTGATACCGGTAGCGTGCTCGGGATTATAGAAGAGCAGCAGCCCGGCCTCGCACCCCGGCTCGATCTCGACATCGACTTCGACGGTGTAGGAGTGGCCGCCGACCGGCGTGGTCAGGACAGAGGAATCCTCGAGCGATTTGCCCCGGGCAGCGAGCCGGAGCACGCCGTTGCCGGTCTGGAAGCGGGTGGAATCGTACTCGTGCCAGAAGCCCCACTGCAGACCAAGCTCCGGTTGCTGGAAGGTGTCGGATGGATCGAAGAAGGGGAGCTGGCGGCTGCCAGGGATCGGCATGGGGATCTTCGAGTCGGTGGCGATCTCGGGCTTCACCCGGAACCAGCCGTCGGCGGTCCACTCGATGGGCAGCAGGAGCAGCTGGCGGCCGAGGGTGCGATAGCCGTTCTCGTACGAATGGACGGTCATGTACCAGCGGCCATCCGAGGTATCGACCAGGCGGCCATGTCCGACGCTGAGCCAGCGATCGTCACGGGACTGCGTGTGCACGATGGGGTTATACGGCGAGAACTCCCAGGGGCCTTCGGCATGGCGGCTGCGCGCGCTGACGACGGAGTGGCTGGTGGCCGGACCGCCGGTGCCTCCCTCGGCGACGTTGAGATAGAACCAGCCGTTGTGCTCGATCACTTTCGGCCCTTCGAGACAGGTGCACTCGATGCGGGTGCTTTCCGGGATGGGCCACGCGCTGAACGCAGGCCGGGGAGGCGTCTTCACGTGGAGGCCGTCCGCGGTGAGCTCGGCCATAAGGCCGCCGTTCATGTAGAGGAAACGCCGCCCGTTCTCCGCGATATGGGCAGGATCGATGGCGCTGATGCCGAGATCGACGGGCTCGCTCCACGGGCCTTCCGGATGATCGGCGTGAACGACGAGGAGCTTGTTGTTCGCCGGGAAGTAGATGTAAAAGCGGCCCTGGTACTCGCAGAGGTAGGGCGCCCAGACACTGCCGTAGTACCTGCGGAGCGCCGAGGCGACCGGCCGCCAGTTCACCAGATCCTTCGAATGCCAGATCAGCAGACCCGGGGCGTAATCGAAGCTGGAGTGGGTGAGATAGAAGTCGTCTCCGACGCGGATGGGACTTGCGTCCGGATGATCTCCGCCCATGATGGGGTTCTGGTAAACCTGTTCGACATCCCCGGCAAACACCGAGCGCGGAAGCATCGCTGCTCCAGCGGCCAGGACGGATGCTCTCTGCACAAACCCACGACGTGTAATCAACGCAGCTCCTCGCGAGACGCTCTGCGCCTGCGCGTTTCCTGTTCCTAGAAATGCTTTGCAATCAGCTTACTGCGGAACCCTTGGCACGGGATGGATGGCGGCATCTCTCTACTGGAATCGCGCAGCGATTATTGCCTGTATATGCGCGACTCCCAGGGAGAGAGGTTCAATGTGGAGGTGTTCGCTTCGTGCGAGGACGGGATGTCGGATAGCAGGAGTGTACCGGCCTTCAGGCCCCCGGGTAGCGTGTAGCTGGTGGCGCTGGAGCTGAAGTTTTCGACCACAAGGTAGGTTTCGTCGCCGAGGGTGCGGGTGTAGGCGTAGATGTGCGCATCCTGCGGAGCCAGATCTTCGTAATCCCCATAGACAAAGGCCTGCGTGTGAGCACGCAGCCTGATGAGGGCGCGCGTGTAGTTGAGCACGGAAGCCGGGTCTGACTCCTGCTCGGCGGCATTGATCTGTTTGTAGTTGGGATTGACGGCCAGCCAGGGATGATTGCCGGTGGTGAAACCGGCCTCCGGAGAACTGTCCCACTGCATGGGGGTCCTGGCGTTGTCGCGGGAGACCCGGGCCTGTGCGGCGAGGAAGACCGCGGCTGACATCTTGCCGGATTCCACCTCTGCCTTATAGGCGTTCTTTACCGCGATGTCATCGTAGTCTTCGATTTTCCGGAAGGGATAGTTCGTCATGCCCAGCTCGTCGCCTTCGAAGAGAAACGGCGTGCCGCGCAGGGTGAGGATCATGGTCTCGAAGAGCTTGGCCGAGGAGACGCGCATCGCCGGTGAATCGTCGCCGAAGGTGGAGACGATGCGGGGATTGTCATGATTGGAGAGAAAAACGGTGTCCCAATCGTGCTTGCCGAGCGTGGTGGCGTGAGCGTCGTAGATGGCTTTCAATTCCGGCAGCGACCAGGCACCGAGCTGGCTGGGGCCGAAGTCGGAGCGGCCGATCTTGATTGCGTCGAAATTGAAGATCATGTTCAGTTCATGGCGGCGATCATCCACCAGCGAACCGGTTTGAGCGAGCGTGGTGCCGGTCGCCTCTCCCACGGACATATCGTCGTACTTCGACAGGACTTCCCGATTCATTTCCCGCAGATATTCGGCGAGGTGCGGTCCGTTGGCATAGGCGTTTGGCGGAGACTTGAGCTGCTCAGGGGTAAGATCGGGCATTCCCGTCGGCTTTGAGATGAGTGGAATGACGTCCATGCGGAATCCCGATACGCCCTTGTCGAGCCAGAAGCGCATCAGCGAGTAAACCTCTTCGCGGACCTTGGGGTTTTCCCAGTTGAGGTCGGGCTGCTTTACGGCGAAGTAGTGGAGGTAGTACTCGTTCGTCTTCGGGTCAAGCGTCCAGGCGGATCCGGAAAAGTAGGACGGGTAGTTGTTCGGCGGGGTGCGCGTGCCGTCGGCGGCGGTATGGCCGGGCCGCCAGATGTAGAAATCCCGATAGGGATTGGTTTTGCTGCTGCGCGACTCCACGAACCACTTGTTCTCGTCGGAGGTGTGATTCACGACAAGATCGATGATGAGGCGCATGTGGCGCTTCTTGATGCCTGCAAGCAAGGCATCGAAGTCCGCCATGGTGCCGAACTCCTTCATCACCTTCCGATAATCGCGGATGTCATAGCCGTTGTCGGCATTGGGCGAGTCGAAGTGCGGGCTGAGCCAGATGACATTGACACCAAGCTTCCGCAGGTAATCCAGCTTGGAGGTGATGCCGGGAAGATCGCCGATGCCGTCGCCGTTCGAGTCTTTGAAGGAGCGCGGATAGATTTGGTAGACCACGGCCTCCTTCCACCACTTCGGTTCGTAACCGTTCACCAGCTGCTGCGCCGGAGCGGCCGCGGGAAGCGACAACAGCGCCGCGACGAAAAGGGTGTGAAGAAGTCTGCGCGGAAACATACCGCAGGATTCTAACGGGAGATGAGGGAGCCTGGCGGCGATGCCCGGGCAGTTTTTCGAGGGCATCTCTCCATGAGGGTGTATCGCCAAATTCAGGGCCATCGCTCTCTGCCCTGAAACCGCAGGTCCCTCCGCTCCGGTCGGGATGACTATCTGTAATTTTCAATAATCATTATTAAAGATGGCGTTTTGGGCATAAGAAATCCCAGCCTTGCGGCTGGGATTTCCTGTTTCGATAGAAGGACTTAGCCCGGTTTTAGGTGTTTGTCTTCTTCATGACGCGGCTGGCGGGACGGGTGCGGGGTTTGGCCTTGCCGTTGCCGTTGGTGTGCGGGGTTTCGATGACGCCGCGGGTCCAGTACTGGCCCTGGGAGTCGACCTCGATACCATGCACCTCGCGCTCGAAGCCGGGGAAGCGGCGACCGAAGTCCTCGAGGGCCATGAGCAGCCGGATGGTCGGGCTGTCGATGTCGCCGAGGCGCTCGCCGGGCATGCGGATCGGGATACCCGGGGGATAGGGGACGAGCATAACGGCCGGGATGCGGCCGGCCATCTCGGCCACCTTGACGCGCTCGGTGCCGTTGCGAATGAGCCGCTGGTAGGTCTGCGACGGGGTGAGCACCGGGTTGGGCTCGGTGTCGCAGGCGGCGTGCAGCAGGTTCGGCAGGTTCAGCTCGCGCATGGCATTGTGCATGTCGTCGGCGAGCTGCTTCAGGGTCATGCTGCCGTAGCGGTCCGGATACTTGGCCGTGAGCGCGGGCAGAGCCTCGTTGAGCAGAGCCTCCTGGTCGTAGAGGCGCTTGAACTCGAAGAGCGTCTCGAGCAGACTGCCCCACTTGCCCTTCGAGGTGCCGACCGAGAAGAGGGTGAGGATGGTGTAGTCGCCGGTGCGGGCGATTTCGACGCGGCGGGCGTCGAGGAAGGCGGTGAGAATGGCGGCCGGGATGCCCCAATCCTGCATGACGCCCTGCGGCGTGATGCCGGGCAGCAGAATGGTGACCTTGGTGGGGTCGAGCAGGACGTAGTCGTCCTGGACGGCATCGTCGGCAAATCCGTGCCAGTCTTCGCCGGGCTTGAGGGTCCAGCAGTCGGCGTGGTCACCGAGCAGATCGTCGGGCGCGTCTTCGAAGCGGAAGACCTCGCCCGATTCCTTGTCCTTGACGTAATCGGGCTGGAACATGCCGAAGAACCACCAGTCGCCTTCTTCCGCCTTGAGGCGATGCGCGACGGAGGCCATGGCCTTGCGGAAGGTGATGGCGTCCTGGATGGTCTCTTCCATCAGGGTCGAGCCGGCGGGCTCGTCCATCATGGCGGTGGCCACGTCGATGGAGGCGATCATCGGGTAGAACGGCGAGGTCGTTCCGTGCATCATGAACGCCTCGTTGAACTGGTCGAACTCGAGCGGCGCGCGCGGGCTCAGCTTCACGTGGATCATGGACGCCATGGAGAAGGCGGCCAGCATCTTGTGCGTGGACTGGGTGGCGAAGATGAGCGGCCGGTTGGGCATCTCATCGGGCACGTCCATGGCGAAGCGGCCCTTGTAGAGCGAGTGGAACTTGGCGTAAGCGTACCAGGCCTCGTCGAAGTGGACGCGGGGCACAGACTTCGAGAGCTCCTCGACGACCGCATCGACGTTGTAGCAGAAGCCGTCATAGGTGGAGTTGGTGACGACGGCGTAGCTGGGTTCGCGGGAGACGGCTCCGGCGGCGAAGGGGCTCTTGTCGATGAGCGCCTTGATCTGCTCGGGCTTGAAGCGGTCGAGCGGCACCAGGCCGATCATGCCATAGCCGTTGCGCGTGGGCTTGAAGTAGACCGGGCGCGCGTTGGTGACCGTCAGCGAGTGGCAGATGGACTTGTGGCAGTTGAGATCGGCGATGACCATCTCGTCCTGGCCGATGACGCCGTGGCCGACGATCTGGTTCGAGGTGGAGGAGCCGTTGAGGACGTAGAAGGTCCAGTCGGCGCCGAAGATGCGGGCGGCGTTGCGCTCGGACTCGGCCGGCGGGCCGACGTGATCGAGCCAGGAGCCGAGCTCGGCGGTAGAGATGCCGAGATCGGAGCGCATGAGGTTCTCACCGAAGAACTGGTGGAAGGCCATGCCGACGGGGTGCTTGAGAAAAGCGACGCCGCCCATGTGGCCGGGGGCGTCCCAGGAGTAAGCGCCCTGATCGGTGTACTTGACGAGCTCGCGGAAGTACGGCGGCAGGAGCTGCTCGTGGTAGCGCTCCACGGCGAAGTCGACGCGGTTGGCGATGAAGGCCGGGGTGTCGCCGAAGAGGTGGATGTACTCGTGCACCTGCTTGACCACTTCGAGCGGCAGCTCGCTGACGAGCGTGCGATCGGCGATGAGAAAGATGGGCAGCTTCTTGCTGCGATAGCGAACTTCACGGATGATGCGCAGCGCGGCGCGCTCGTCGAACTGGTTGTCGTCCTCGAGATCCCAGTCGAGCAGGATGGCGCTGTGCGAGGGATCCGACTGGACGAGCGACAGGCCGTCTTCCGGCGTCACGGTGCGGACGACGCGATAACCTTCTTCATTGATGGCCGTAACGAGTCGCTCCATCGCGCGGTCGGCGACCGAATCGGTGTTGCCAACCTCACTGGCGATAAGCAGTACCCAGCGGCCCTGAATCATTCCCAACCCTTCTCACTCCCAAGGTCGTGCTGACCAAAAAATCGCCCCTTGCGGGGCGAATCCAGTCTCAAATATTACAGAAAATGCGTGAAGAATCGGTGAGCGCGGGGTCTTATTTTGCGGGGTGAATTGAACGCGAAAATCCGGGGCGGGAGCCTGCAGCCCGTAAGCCGATTCATTACACTCAAATACAGAGATGTGCTGCTCTCCTCTTGTCTCGGCCGGCGTCCTTGAAAGCGTGCATTTACGACGCGCCGGGAGTGTCTCTCTTATGCTGGCAGCGCTGGCGGCCCTGGCCCTGGGGACGACAGGGTGCCGGCCGTCCGCGCCGGATGGCGCTATGGCCGACGTAAACGGCACCGTCATCACCTCCTCGCGCGTGGACGAATACGACCGGCTGCATCCCCAGGCCTTTGGCAGCGAGAGCGGCGATCAGCGGCGGATGGACGTGCTGAACGAAGTGGTGATGGAGGAGATCCTCGAGCAGCGGGCACGCAAGAGCCATTTGGAAGCGACCGACGAGGATGCCGACGAAAAGCTGACCGATATGAAGTCCGGCTACACGCAGGAAGAGTTCGAACAGCAGCTGACCTCGGCCCACCTGACGATGCAGGACATGCGCACGCAGGTGCGGCGCGAGCTGACGATCGACCGGCTGCTGAACAAGGACGTCTTTTCCCGGGTGAGCATCACCGATGCCGACCTCTCCACCTATTACACGACGCACCAGGAGGAGTTTCACTTCGCCGAGGCGCAGTATCACCTGTCGCGCATCGTGGTGCGGGCGCTCCCGGTCGCCAGCTCGACCCAGCCGCAGGCGGCGACCGTGAGCCGTGAAGAGGCGCTGCAGACGATCCAGATGGTGCACCTGCGCCTGCAGGAAGGCGAGGATTTCGCCTCGCTGGCGAACAGCCTGGCGCGGGTAAAGACGGCAGCGATCGACGCCGATGCGAACATGGCGCTTTCCGCCTCCCAGCTGCACGCGGACCTGCCGCTGGAGGACAGCGTGTCGAAGCTGCTGCCGGGGCAGACGACGGACATCCTGGCGAGTCCGGACGGCGAAACCTTCGCCATCTACAAGCTGCTCTCCCGCATGCCGGCGGGCGATTACAGCTTCCAGGATCCGCGGGTGCAGCAGTACATCCGGGAGACACTGCGCACGCAGCGCGGCGACCTGCTGAAGGCGGCCTATTACGACATGCTGCGCAGCCAGGCGCACGTGCGGAACTACTTCGCGGAGCGCCTGCTGCAGTAGGACCGGGTGGGACTTGATCCCACGTCTCAGGATCGAGACGTGGGCACCCGGATGGTTTCCTCATCGGGAGCTAAGATAAGTTCTTTTCCTCCCACCCAAGCGAAGCTTGGATGGGGCACCCATACCGTGCCGGTTCCATCTATTTCTGCGCTCTCCCCTCCTCATTCCTTCAGTCCAATCCGAAGGGCAGATGCTTTTCTGACGGCAAGGGGGCAGGCCGGGGCCGTTGCGTACAATTGACCCATTGCCGCGCGATAGCTGATCCTGATCCGGCCCACAGGCCTGCGCGTGAAGCGAGGAGCATGCCCGAGAACTCCGCAGAACGCCGTTCCGACCAGCCTCCGAGCAACGCAGCCGCGGCCTTCCTTTCGCGCGATTTCCGGCGCTACCAGCTGGCGCGACTGCTGGTGATCATCGGGGCGGAGGCGCAGTCGCTGGCCGTGGCCTGGCAGGTGTACCAGATCACGCATAAGGCGATCGACCTGGGCTATACGGGGCTGGCGCTCTTTCTGCCGGGACTATTGTTCATCCTGCCTTCGGGCCACGTGGCGGACCGCTTCGACCGGCGCTCGGTGATCCTGCTTTGCTATGGGCTGCAGATCTTCTGCACGGCGACGCTGTTCCTGTTTGCGCTGCACGGAATGCGGAGCGTGCTGCCGATTTACATCGTGCTCTTCCTGATCGGCACGGGACGGTCGTTCAGCGGGCCTGCGAGCTCGGCGCTGCTGCCGCACCTGGTGCCGAAGGAACACTTCGTAAACGCGGTCACGTGGGGCGCGACGGTCTTCCAGATTGCGAACATCTCGGGACCGGCGCTGGGCGGCGTGCTGTTCACGCTGCCGCTGGCGCACTGGGCGCTCGCGCATGGGCTGGTGGCCCACCTGGCAGGGGCGCCGATCGTCTTTCTCTTCACGCTGGTGACGCTGTGCTGCTTCCTGGTGCTGGTGGGCTCGCTCTCGGTGCGGCCGGGGCGGATGGAACACCGCGCGACGTCGATGGCGGTGATCCTTGCGGGCTTCCACTACGTGCGGCGGACGCAGATCCTGCTGGGCTCGATCTCGCTGGATCTGTTCGCGGTGCTGCTGGGTGGTGCGGTGTCACTGATGCCGATCTTCGCGCAGGAGATTCTGCACGCGGGTCCGCGCGGACTGGGCCTGCTGCGTGCGGCTCCGGCGCTGGGCGCGATGCTGGTGTCGATTTCGCTGACGTTCCGGCCGATCCGGCGCAGGGCGGGCGCACGAATGTTCACATGTGTAGGAATTTTCGGCGCGGCGACGGTGGTCTTCGGCCTGTCAAAGAGCCTGCCGCTCTCGATGGCGGCGCTGTTCGTGGTGGGCGCGTCGGATATGGTGTCGGTGGTGATCCGCTCGTCGATGCTACAGCTGGGCACGCCGCCGGAGATGCGCGGACGCGTGAGCGCGGTGAATGCGCTGTTCCTGGGCGCGTCGAACGAGCTGGGCGAATTCGAAAGCGGCCTGACGGCGCAGTGGTGGGGCGCGGTGCGCGCGGTGGTGATCGGCGGCATCGGATCGATGATGGTGACCGGGCTGTGGGCGACACTCTTCCCCGCGCTGCGGCGCACGGACCGGCTGACGGCCGATGCCCTGCTTGAGGCAGAGCGAGAAGAAGCCACGAAGGAAGTGCGCCAGCTGTAGGTGAGGGGTCGTATCTCCCCTGAGTGCATCTGATATACGTGCAGCAGACTGTTCTACGTGCAGCAGACTGGGGCGCGTGACGGATGGGTCTGCACCGATTTTTGTTTTTGCAGAGGTTTTTATGTGGAAGGTTCTGAAGCCGCTGATCATCATCACGATCTTTGTTGTCGGCATCGTGGGAACGCGATTTTACTTTTTGTGGCGTGAGCGCAACGCGCCGGCGGTAGTGCAACACCAGGCCATGGAGCGGCGAGTGACGGCCGATGACGTCGTGCAGCCGAAGAAGATGTATATGAACACACTGGCCGATGCGAAGGCGCTGGCGGGCAAGCCGGTGTGGGTGCAGGCGGGCTACACGCTCGACTACTATCCGTATGCCGGGCATCGCGTGGACTTCGCGCATCATGCGGGCGTGCTGCCGGGCGTGACCGAGCTATCGGTGAAGGATGTGATCACGCAGAAGACGCCGGAGAATGTGGCGTCGCGGCTGCCGCATGGCGATAAGCAGGTGTTCGCGGTGTTCACACTGCCAAATGACGAGAAGACCTATGCCACGGCGATCGGCTATATCAAAGGCCCCGATGCCCATCCGAGCGACGAGAAGTATTACTGCGACGACATCTTCTACTACGAAGATCCGCACCAGCTATACAAGTTCTGGGACGCGAGCGTGTGGCAGGCTGTGGACCAGCACATCGCAAAGCCCGGCATGAACGAACTGCAGACGTCGATGTCGCTGGGCATGATCCAGCAATCGGATGCTTCGACGATGGGCGACCGCACGGTTCGCTACGATGCCGACGGAAAGAAATGGGCTGTGACCTTCGTAAACGATAAGGCGACGAACGTGCAGCAGCAGTAAGACTTTTTTGTTCGGGAAAATGAGGCGCGGAGAGCGGTATGCTCTCTGCGCCTTTTCGTTTGTGCCGAGACAGCTCTACGCACGTCTCAACGTCGAGAGGTGGGACCCCGGATTTTTCTGGCGCAGACTGTGCGTGTCCCCCACACAAGCCAACGGCGGGCTTGTATGGGCCACCGTCACGGTTTGTGTTAACCACCCTTGGGATTGCGTGGGCGCGCTTCGGAGTCGTGGTGTAGAAAGGATGGAACAGCGCAGGGACAATCGATTCCCCCGCGAAGCGCGTAACGGCGCGGACGCATGCGCACAGGCCACGGAGGAAACGCACAGAGATGCAGGACTCGAAGACGCCCGGAAGATGTTTCTGTCTGCCCAAAGCAATTGTTTCGCGTGGGATGAAGCGGTATGCGACGGTATGGTTCCTGGCTTCGACCGCGGGCATAACCGCCTTCGCGCAGGGAGCTCCGAAACTGATCCCGGTGCCGCGTGAGTACAAGGCAGGCACGACGGCGACGCTGGCGCAGGGTGTAGCGATCTCGAGCGGCGATGCGGCCGAGGACCGCTTCTCCGCGGAGGACCTGGGCGCGTGGTTCGAATCGCTGGGCGTGCATGCGGAGCATGGGCACTCGGCGGTGAAGATCGAGTTGCTGCGTGCGGACTCGAAGCGCGGCGAGAAGGTGCTGGCTTCTTCCGGCGTGAAGCTGGATGCAGCGATGCACGACGAGGGCTATGCGGTCGTCCCCGAAGAGCACGGGCTCGCCGTGGTCGCGGATACGGCCGAGGGCGTCTTCTACGGCGCTCAGACGGTGAAGCAGATGGTGACGGGCACGGGCGCCGCGGCGACATTGACCGAGGCAACGATTCGCGACTGGCCGGCGATGAAGTATCGCGGCATCTCCGATGATTTATCGCGCGGGCCGTTCCCGACACTTGAGTTCCAGAAGAAGCAGATCCGGACGATTGCGGCTTACAAGATGAACGTGTACTCGCCGTACTTCGAGAACACGCTGCAATATGCGTCGAATCCGGTGCCGGGGCTGCCGGGGGGCAGCATGTCGAAGGACGATGTGCGCGCGCTGGTGACGTATGCGGCGCAGTATCACATCACGGTGATTCCCGAGCAGGAGGCCTTTGGGCATCTGCATCACGTGCTGAAGTACGAGGAGTATGCTCCGCTGGCGGAGACGCCGATGGGCCACGTGCTGGCTCCGCATCAGCCGGGCTCGCTCGACCTGATCGGGCAGATGTTCGGCGAGATTGCGAAGGAGTTTCCTTCGCCGTTCCTGCACATCGGCGCGGACGAAACGGCGGACCTGGGCAAGGGCCAGACGAAGGATGAGGTAGATAAGCGCGGGCTCGGGCCGGTGTACGTGGACTTTCTGCTGCAGATCCACGAGAAGCTTGCGCCCCTGAACCGGCGGCTGATGTTCTGGGGCGATATCGGCATGCACGATCCGCCGGAGGTGAAGCGGCTGCCGAAGGATATGATCGCGATCGGCTGGGAGTATTCGCCGAACGACAAGGGCTACGCCGAGTGGCTGAAGCCGTACACCGATGCGGGCATGGAGACGTGGGTGGCCCCGGGCGTGAACGACTGGAACCGCGTATATCCGGACAATGATTTCGCGACGCGGAACATCCAGGGCTTTGTACATGACGGGCAGTTGGCGCACAGCACCGGCATGCTCAACACGGTGTGGAATGACGACGGCGAGGGACTGTTCAACGGCGACTGGTACGGCATCCTGTTTGGCGCGGCGGCCGCATGGCAGCCAACGGAGACGACTGATGCCGCAGCCTTCGGCGACGCGTATGGTCAGGTCTTCCACGGCGATGCGACAGGCAAGCTGAACCAGGCGCAGCGCGAGATCATCGCAATTTACCAGGCGCTAAACGGCGTGGAACTGGGCTGGCAGACGGACCGGCTGTACTGGGTGGATCCGTGGTCTGCCGAAGGCCAGACGATGGGCACGAAGCTGAAGCCGCTGGTGCACGAGATGCGCATGCATGCGGAGAAGGCGATTACGCTGATCGCCGAGGCTCGGGCCGCGGGCGCGCTGCGCGAGCCGGATGCGGTGGATGCGCTCGACACGGGCGCGCGACGGCTGGACTTTATCGGGCAGAAGTTCGAGACAGCGGATTTGATCGCGCAGCAGTATCGCGAGGCCTATGCGCAGCAGGGCGATGCGGAGAAGTCGAAGCACATCGGAGGAGCGCTTTATACGCTCTCCGGCGCGAACGGCCTCTGCGAAGATCTGCGCGATGGTTATAACTACGGACGCCTGCGCTACTCGGCGGTGTGGCTCTCGGAGAATCGCCCGTACTGGCTGGCCAACGTGCTGACGCGGTATGACCTTGCGGCGGAGCTGTGGGTGAAGCGGAGCGAGGCGATCCATGCTGCACATGTGCAGTGGACGGATAAGCACACGCTGCCGACGCCGGAGTCGCTGGGTATTCCTGCGGAGGCACAGTAGGTGGGCGATCCATACGCGCTGCATCATTGTGCGGAGTATGAGCTCCCCACACAAGCCAACTGCGGGCTTGTATGGGCCAAAGTCTGCATCTTTCTCTTCCCACGTCTCAGAAGCAAGACGTGGGGCACCCGGTGCATCGCATGAGCGTGCATCATCTGGGCGCACTCGATCTGCTGATCGTTGCGGCATATCTCGCGACGATCACGGTCTTCGGTCTGCGCTTCCGAAACAAGGGACGCTCGCTCGAATCCTACTTCCTTGCGGACCGCAGCATTCCCTGGTGGGCGATTGCCCTCTCGATCGTGGCGGCAGAGACGAGCACGCTGACGATCATCAGCGTGCCGGGCGTGGCGTATACGGGCGACTGGGGCTTTCTGCAGATCGTGCTCGGGTATCTGGTGGGGCGCATCGTGATCTGCATGCTGTTTCTGCCGCGCTACTTTCGCGGCGAGCTGCTGACGGCGTACCAGGTCATCGGAGACCGCTTCGGGCCGCAGCTGCATCGGCTCACAGCGTTTCTGTTCCTGTTTTTGCGCGCTGCGGCGGAAGGTGTGCGTGTCTTCGCGGTGTCGATCGTGGTGGGCATCGCCATCGGCACACGCGATGTGCTGTCAATTGGGATCATCTGCCTGCTGACGCTGATCTACACGCTCGAGGGCGGGCTGGCTGCGGTGATCTGGACGGACGTGGCGCAGATGGCGCTCTACGCGGTGGGCACGCTGACGAGCTTTGTGCTGCTGGGGCGGCTGGTTCCGGGAGGGTGGCCGCATATCCACGCGGCGGCTATAGCAGCGGGCAAGGTGACGATCTTTCACTTTGCGTGGAATGTAACAACGGCCTATACATTTTGGGCCGGACTGCTGGGCGGCTGCTTTTTAACCATGGCGAGCCACGGCACGGATCAGCTAATGGTGCAGCGGCTGCTGGCAGCGAAGAACCTGCGTGAGTCACGGATCGCGCTGCTGAGCAGCGGTGTGATGGTGCTGGTGCAGTTCACGCTGTTCCTGGCGATCGGCACGGGGCTGTATTTCTTCTATGGCCGCGCAGCGACGACGGCACCCGACAGACTGTATCCGCAATTCCTGATGGACCAGATGCCGCGCGGTGTGGCGGGACTGATGGTCGCGGCGATCCTGGCGGCGGCGATGTCCAACCTGAGCGCGGCGGTGAACTCGCTGAGCTCGAGCACGCTGGTGGACCTGATTCTGCCGCGGCGGCCGCGCATGGATGGTGTGGGCAGGGCGCGGCTCTCACGCGGACTCACGCTCTTCTGGGCGCTGGTGCTGTTTGTGCTGGCGCTGCTCTCGCGCGGCGGTGGACACGTGGTCGAGGTTGGGCTTTCGATTGCGTCGGTGGCGTATGGATCGCTGCTGGGCGTTTTCCTGCTGGGCACGCTGAGCAAGCGGGCTAATGAAGGCGGCGCGATGGTGGGTATGCTCTGCGGCTTCGCGGTGAACTTTCTCCTGTGGAAGCAGGCACAGCCAGTGCCGGTGCATGCGGGCGCCCTGAGCTTTACGTTTCCGAAGATCGCATGGACATGGTTCGTGCTGGTGGGGTCGCTGGTGACCTTCGCCACTGGATGGCTGGCCAGCTTCCCAACCTTAAACGGCAATGAGAAAAAAAAATTGTAACATGTGAAGGAGTTTGTGGTGCCGATGTCCCGCCTGACCGCTGTTTCTCTTGCTGCCGCGCTACTGGCCTCCTCTTCCTGCGCTGTTTCTGCCGAAAATCCGGCACCGTCGCGCGCGGCCGCGCAACCTTCTTTCACGGCCATCGACGCCATCATCGAGCAGGCGCTTGCGGAGAAGAAGTTTCCCGGCGCGGTGATCATTGTGGGGCATGGCGGACGCGTCGTCTTTCACAAGGCCTATGGGCATCGTGCGCTGGGCGATCATCCCGAGGCGATGACGGAGGACACGGTCTTCGATGTCGCGTCGCTGACGAAGGTGATTGCAACCGCGCCGAGCGTGATGGAGCTTTACCAGCAAGGGCGGTTCGAGCTGAACGATCCGGTGGCGAAGTATCTGCCGGAGTTTGCGGCGAACGGCAAGGGCGACATCACCATTCGCGACCTGCTGACGCACTACTCGGGGCTCGCGCCGGATCTCGATCTGAAGCCGGTGTGGGAGGGCAAGGGCGAGGGCTTTCGACTTGCGTTCGATTCTGTTCCCGTAACGCCTCCGGGCGTGCAGTTCCGCTACAGCGACATCAACTTCATCACGCTGGGCGCGCTGGTGGAGAAGCTCTCCGGCATGCCGGAGGAAGAGTACGTGGCGAAGTATGTGGCCGAGCCGCTGGGCATGCGGCACACGCGGTATCTGCCGCCGGAGGAGTGGCGCGCGGAGATTGCGCCGACGCAGTACGACGAGCACGGCGTGATGCTGCGTGGGGTGGTGCATGATCCCACAGCGCGGCGCATGGGCGGCGTGGCCGGGCATGCGGGGCTCTTCAGCACCGCGGGCGATGTGGCGATCTATGCGCAGAATCTTCTGGACCGGCTTGCGGGAAGACCGAGCCGCTTTCCGCTGACGCAGTTGACGCTCGAGAAGATGACCACGCCGGAGCAGCCGGCGACAGCGGTGGCGATGCGCGGGCTGGGATGGGATATCGACACACCGTTCTCGGGCAATCGCGGCGAGCTTTTCCCGGTGGGATCGTTCGGGCACACGGGCTTTACCGGAACGTCGCTGTGGATGGACCCGGCGAGCGACACGTACGTGGTGATGATGACGAATGCGGTGTATCCGAACGGCGGCGTTGTGACTACGCCGGTGCGTGCGGCGGTGGCAACGGCAGCGGCGCAGGCGGTGGGCGTGCGCAACGATGGCGGGGCTCGAGCGGCAAAGCTGACGGGATACAACGAATCGCTGGCGGGGATGCGGCACAGGCCTGATCGCAACGGCGCAGTAAAGACAGGCATCGACGTGCTCGAGACCGATCACTTTGCGATGTTCAGGAAATTGGCCGAGGCGCATGGAGGGCAGTTGCGGCTGGGTCTGCTGACCAATCAGACCGGCCTCGATGCGCAGGGACGGCGCACGATCGATGTGCTGGCGAAGGATGCATCGGCGGCGGTACCGGGGCTGAAGCTGACAACGCTTTTCAGTCCGGAGCATGGGATTGCGGGTGCGCTGGACAAGGAGGGCATTGCGAATACGACCGATGCTGTGACGGGCATTCCCGTGATCAGCCTGTATGGCGCGAAGCCTGAGGACCGGCGGCCTTCGGTCGAGACATTGAAGCAGCTGGACGCGGTGGTGATCGATCTGCAGGATGCGGGTGTGCGCTTCTATACGTATGAGGCAGTGACGCGGTACTTCCTCGAGGCGGCAGCGCAGACGAAGACGCCGATCATTGTGCTGGATCGGCCGGACCCGGTGAACGGCGCATATGTGCAAGGGCCGATTTCGGACGCGGGCCTTGAGAGCTATGTGAACGTGGCGCCGGTGCCGGCGCGGCATGGACTGACCCTGGGTGAGATGGCGCGCTATCTGAATGGCGAGCTGAAGCTGGGCGCTCCGCTGACGGTGGTGGCGATGCAGGGATGGCAGCGCGGCGACTGGTTCGACGATACCGGTCTCGCATGGACCAATCCTTCGCCAAACCTGCGCAGCGAGCGCGCGGCAATGTTGTATCCGGGGATCGGGCTGATCGAGACGACGAATCTTTCTGTGGGGCGCGGGACAGACACGCCGTTCGAGCAGGTGGGCGCGGCGTGGATCGATGGCCCGGGATCGGTGGCGCTGGCGCATGCGCTGAATGCGCGTTTTCTGCCCGGTGTGCGCTTTCTGCCGGTGAGCTTTACGCCGGAGAAGCCCTATCCCTATGCGGGCGAGCTGTGCCACGGCGTAGCGATGACGATCACGGATCGCAATGTGCTGGATGCGCCGGAGATGGGGATCGAGATTGTGGCGGCGACGCGGAAACTGTATCCGCAACAGTTACAAATTACGAAGCTGCAAACACTGCTGGCGAGTGAATCGACGCTGGATGCGATCGAGGCGGGGAGGGATCCTCAGCATATTGCGGAGGGCTGGAGGCCGGCGATCGAGGAGTTTGAGGCGAAGCGGAAGGCGTATCTGCTGTATTGAGGCTTGATTCTTCCCACGTCTCAGAGGCGAGACGTGGGGCACCCGGCCACCGCGGGATCGATACGAGAGAATAGAGGCATGGCAGACGCAGTACGAATGGATAAGTGGCTGTGGGCGGCGCGATTCTTCAAGACGCGCGGGCTGGCGGCGAAAGCGTGCGAGCTGGGGCGCGTGGAGTTGAATGGGCAGCCGGCAAAGGCAGCGCGCGATGTGCATGCGGGCAACACGCTGCGCGTGAAGACCGAGGGCGGTGAGTTCGAGATTGAGGTGCTGGCGTTGAGCGATGTCCGCGGTCCGGCGGCGACGGCGCAGGCGCTCTATCGCGAAACGGAAGAGAGCAAGGCGGCGCGACAGAAGGTGGCCGAGGCGCGCAAGGCGATGCGCGACTTCGAGGTGCTGCCTACGGCGAGGCCCGACAAGCGCGATCGGCGGACGCTGAATCGCATTCGCGGACGGGGCTAAGGACTGGCTGTCCTGGCGATTCGCCTTCAGCTGCTTCGCGCAGGGCGGATCGCCTTCGGCACGCGCTCCCTTTAGTCTCGATCAGGTACGCGCCGGGGTCGTATTCTCCCGCCCAAGCGGAGCTTGGACGGGGCACCCTTATCCTCGCAAGTTTAAGAGAACTGCGGGTTCCTCCACTGCGCTCGCTCGGCTCGCTTCGGTCGGAATGACAATCTTGTTTAGGAAGCGCTGAGATCCTCCACACGAGCTGACTACGGGCTTGAGCGGGTCTTTCGATCATCTTGGCAAAACTCAATATCTCCGACTGTGCTCATGCGTTGGGGTATTTTTTGCGGATGGCTACAGTGCGGTCAAGTTCGTCTACGGATTGCAGGATCTTGAGGCGCAGGTCTTCATCCAGCGAGTGGTCCTTGAGGTAGCTGTAGACCGTGTCGCGGGCGGCTTCGGATTGCTGGCCGTCCATGAAGGCGTTGAGCCAGCCTACGAGGAAGAAGATCTTACGGGTCTGCTTGATCTGCGGAAGAGCTTCGAGCGCGGGGTCGATGTAGGGCGCGGTGAGCTGCGATTGGTTCCACGCGTTGAATGCGCCGAGGCTGGCTTCGATCCAGTCTTCGGGGCGCTGCGGATTGTGCAGGTATTCGTCGAAGTAATGCTGCTTGGTGGCGGCATCGGGCTGCGCGGCCTGCGCCGCCCAGGCAAACTTCTTTCCATCGCCCGAGGGATCGCGCTGCTCCTCTTCCGCGAGGATCGTGGCTGCGTGCGCGTCTCCGTAGGCGATCAGCGATGTAACCATGCCCCAGCGATCCTGCTGGCGCAGCGTGACGCCGGGCACGCTGAGCGAGCCTGCGAGCAGGCTGCGCAATGCGCTGCTGCCCACGTCGCTCGCGCCGAGACCATTGAGCGCGTGAAACCAGGTGATGCGGAGATCCTGCGAAGCGTCGTGCTGCATGCGGTCGACCGCGAGCGTGGCGAACTGCGTGGTGAGCTGCGTGCGCGTGGTGTCGCCGACATAGCGATGGAGCGCGGTCTGACTGTGGCCGAGCAACGATGCGGCGAGCGACTCATCGCGCACGTTCGGCAGCGCGGCGAGTGTGAGGCGCGCGTAGTCCGCAGGGTTATAGCCCGCAGTGCGGACAGCATCCCAGAGCGCTCCCCACAATAATGTACGCGTGAAGGGATTCTGAATTGCGGCATCACTTGCAGCAGCGATGTGCTGCGTGATGAAGTTGCGGCTCGTGTCGTCGAGCAGATAGAGGCCATAGCCATGGTCGTCGTCGTTCGCAAAAACGAAGGCGGGGCAGGCGTTGCCCTCTACGGGAATATTCGCGGACTTTGCATGGAACTGCGCCTTCAGGTGCGCGGTGCGGCCATCGGCATAGCTCAGCAATACTTCCGAGGCGATGGGCCAGAGAGCATCGGTGCCGAGAACGTCGTGCTGTGTGAGTGTGAGGCGCGCGAGCCTGCCACCGTTGCATGACCACGAAGCTTCGACCTGCGGCATGCCACGATGGCGAATCCACATGGCAGCCCAGGGTTCGAGGTCTTTGCCGGAGACCTGTTGGAAGGAGCCGATGAGGTCGCTCCACTCGGCGTTGCCGTACTTGTGCGCGGCAAGATAGCGCTGCAGGCCAAGCTGGAAGTCGTGATCCCCGAGGACGTAGTTCAGCTGGCGCAGGACGCCGGGCGCCTTCGAATAGACGATCGCGCCGTAAGCAGACTTCGCGTCTTTGAGATTGGGGATGTCCTGATAGATGGGCGTGGTGCCCTGGGTTTCGTCGATGCCATAGGCGCCGGGCTTGATGGATTCGTAGAAGTGCTTCCAGACTTCGCCATTGGGATGGAGCGCGGCGAGCGCGTTGTAGGCCATGTACTGCGCGAAGCCCTCCTTGAGCCAGAGGTCGTCGAACCAGCGCATGGTGGTGAAGTCGCCGAACCACTGGTGGGTGAGCTCGTGGAGGACGAGGATGTCCCGGTTGCGCAGGCTGGTGGCCGTGGGCGCGGTGCGGAAGAGGACCGACTCCTCGCGCAGGAAGGTGGCTCCGGCGTGCTCCATGCCGCCGTAGGCAAAGCCGGGGATGAGCACCATATCGTACTTGGGGAAGGGATAGGGCTGCGCGAAATACTTACCAAGATAAGTGATTCCGTCGGCCGCCATCTGCTGCACTTCGGGCGCTTCACTCTGCGCAGCCTGCTCCTTCGACTTGCGAACGTAGATGCCGGGCAGACCGGGCGTGGAGTGCACCTTGGCGAAAGGCCCGGCGGCGAAAGCGAAGAGATAGGTGCTGATGGGCTGGGTCTCGGCGAAGGCGGTCTCCTTCGCGTCAGCCGAGGGCGCTTTCGTCGAGACGGGATCGGTATTCGAGACGACGGTCCACGCAGCAGGCGCGGTCATGGTGAGCTGGAAACGGCCCTTAAGGTCGGGCTGATCGAAGCAGGGGAAGGCCATCTCCGCGTCCATGGGGACGAAAAGTGTGTAGATATATTCGGAGCCGTCGTCGTGGTCTTCGAAACGGGTGATGGCCTTTTCGGCAGGCGCGACATTGGCAGCGAAGTGCAGCTCGAGGATGTTCTCACCGGTGTGGAGCTTATCGGCAGGAAGAATGAGATGGCCATTGCTCTCATCCGGTGGGGTGCTCACACCGTTTACCGTGAGCGAGGCCACATGGCCGTCGCGAAAATCAAGTAACAGCGGCTGTGACGTATTGGCGAGGCGAAAGCGGATGCTCTCGGTAGCTTCGGTCTGCGCACCGTGTGGGACGAGCGTGTAGTGCAGCGAGTAATGGACATCGCTGACGCGCGCGGCACGCTCACGGGCGAGCTCGCGAGGAATGCCTGCGGGCGCCTGCGCGCATGCGGACGATGCGGCGGCCAGAGCTATCAGAACGAAAGATGCAATGCGCATTCGGGGACCTCTGCTTTGCAGGGGCTGAAGCCCCCTTTTCTGCTCCGCGCAGGGCGATTCGCCTTCGGCCTCCGCTCCCTTTCGGTCGCGACTGGAGTTCCTGGGAAACGCCGTGCATGGATGTTCTATTCACGCGGACCCTGGATGGGTATCCGCGTTTATTGCCATGTTCAACATCTAACATCCCACGTCTCAAGAGCGAGACGTGGGGCACCCGGGTTTATCGCTTCTCCACACAAGCCAACTTCGGGCTTGTATGGGCCACCCGTCTGTCCGGATCGTGCTGACGTAAGCAAACCGCAGGTCCCTCCACTTCGTTCGGGATGACAGAGACTCAACCGGGTCGGAATGACAAGGCTCTCCTCAGCGGGGTGCGGGGGTGTCGGCCTGGGCCAGTGCGTATCCGAGAACCGCCATGACCGCTGCGTTTTCATTGAGCAGATTTGGATCGACCTTATCGAAGGTGTCGGCTGCGGTGTGGTGATAGTTGAAGTAGAAGCGGCTGTCCTGGATGGGCGCGAAGCCGGGGACGCCTTTGAGCGCGCTCACGTCTTCGCCCGAGCCGCCGCTGGTGATCTGCGAGGCTCCGATGGATTCGAGGACATGGGCCACGGGCTTCAGGTAGTCCGCGAGCGCGAGGCTGCCGGCGAAGCTGATGCCGGAGGCGTGGTCGGCTCCGAGGTCGGATTCGATGGCGCCGATGTGATTCATGAGATCGGAGGCGTGATCCTTTGCATAGGAGTCCGCGCCTTCGCCGCCCTGCTCTTCGTCCATCCAGGCCACGAAGCGGACGGTGCGCCTGGGGTGGATGCCGAGCTTCTGCAGAAGATGGATGGCCTGCATGGAGACGGCAATGCCCGCGCCGTCATCGATGGCGCCGGTGCCCAGGTCCCAGGAGTCGAGGTGGCCGGAGACGATGACGACCTGCTCGGGATGCTCGGTGCCCTTCCAGTCGGCGACGACGTCGTAGCTTGGAACAGGCGGAAGGGTCTGCGGGGTAAGGACGAGGTGCAGCTTCACTTCACCCTGCGAGGTGAGGTTGGCGAGGAGGTCGGCGTCCTCCGCGGCGAGAGCGGCCGCGGGAATCTTCGGAATGCCCTCGGTATATGAGGTGGCGCCGGTGTGCGGCAGGCGATAGTCGGCATTGCCGACGGAACGGACAAAGGCAGCCACCGCGCCCTTTGTGGCCGCGAGGCTCGGGGCGAGGCCGCGATAGGCGACGGCATCGCCATAGGCCGAGAGACCATTGCCTACGGCGGCGAGGCGTTTGTCGAAGTGCTCGTTGAAGAGAACGATCTTGCCCTTGACGGCGCTGTCCGGCAGGGCGCGGAACTGGTCGAAGCTGTCGACGACGAGGACCGGCGCAGTGATGCCGTTCGCGGGCGTCGCAACACTGCCGCCGAGTGCGGTGAGGACGATCTTCTGGGTGGTGCCTGGAGTCATGTCCGGCCAATCAACGAGAGCGCCTGTCTCCGCACCGCGCACCCAGTGTGGGACGGTGGTCTTCTGGAGTGAAACCTCGGCGCCGAGCGCGCGCAGCTCGGAGGCGACGTATTCGACGGCGGCCTGCGCCTGCGGCGATCCGGCGATGCGGGGACCGATGTTGTCCGTGAGATGGCGGAGCTCGCGGAGGGCGTAGTCGTCGCTCATGGCCGCGTCACGGAGGCGGGTCATGTTGGCGAGATCGCCGGTGCTCCACGCGCCATTGGAGACGGTGGTCATCTGCTCGAGACGCTGGACCGGAGTGAGATCCGCATTGGAGGGGGCCTGCGCCTGGGCGGCTAGACAGAAAAATCCGCTGCCGACAGCGGCGGCAAGGGAGAAGAGCGCACGAGAGTTCATAGGCGTTACGCTACCACGCCCGGCACATGCAGCCTTGTCGCGGACGTTTGGGTTATCGGGGTTTGGCGCACGCCTGCTCGCGAGTGGTTTCCACGCATGGAAAACCTGCTTCTCATGGGCTTTAAAAGGCGTGCCGGGGGAAGCGATCACATTTTGCGAAGTCTTATGAACGAACCGCTCATTTTTATGATTGCAATGTGCAGCAATCGGGTTATTCTCTTTTCACTTCAAATCGCTGGTAATTGCATGAAAGTTAATAAGCTGTCTCGTTCCTTCCAGGTGTGGATGGTTTTCACGCTGGTGTATATCTTTTCTTTCCTATATGCCGCTCCCAGGGCAAACGCACAAAGCTTAGCAATCAGCGCATCTTCGTCAACGGTGACAATCCACCCGGGCGACCAGAAAGTTCCGATACAGGTAAGTATCGGCGGCAGCAGCAGCTACACCCAACCGGTCACTGTAACAGTGACTGGCTTGCCCAGCGGAATCACAGTTACCCCCTTTACGACCAGTGCCGGAGGCTCAGGCACCTTATATCTCAGTGCCGCTGTCAATGCCGACCAGGAAAGCTTTCCGGCTAATGCCGATCCTGAGCCGGACACTGCAACGAGCACGGTTCAGATAGTGGCCGTTGCAGGTGTGACGCAGTCTTCGGCGCCTTTAAGTCTCACCGTATCTCTGGAGAACCCGGCATATCAACCCGAGACCAGCGCTCTGAACTTGCCGGTAATGAACATCAACACCAATGGGACCGCAATTACCAGTAAGACGGTAAATGTGAGCGGCACAGTGAGCATTACATCGTCTGATGGACAGACATCTTATCTTCCTAACTCCAGCGATAGCGACAACACGGCGACCTTCCATGTTCATGGAAATTCCACCGCACTCATGCCGAAGCTGCCCTACGAGATGAAGCTGGGCACGAGCGTAGACCTGCTGACGGCAATGGGGCTCTCATGCCCGTACGTTACGAGTTCGGGCAAGGCGATCTGCGATAAGAGCAAGACCTACGTCCTGCTAGCGAATTACGACGACAAGACGCTGCTCCGCGATTGGGCCGCATCTGCGCTGGCGAACGCTATTCCAATGGGCGGCGACTATCTGTCCTCAGCCGCCGGCTCACCTACTCCGAGCGGAACGAGCACGCTTATGCCATGGGCTCCACACTCGCTTTACGTCGAACTGTACCTCAATGGGGAGTATGAGGGCACGTACCAACTGATCGAGAAGGTGAACGTCGACAGTCATCGCATTAACATCACCGAACTTACGGATACTGACACGTCCGGCGATCTGAGCGGCGGCTACCAGATGGAGATCGACCAGGAGAAAGGCGAAGACTATAACTTCGTCACGCCAGAAGGTGTAGATATCGGCATGGTCGATCCGGACTTTACCCCCGAGGTTCCTGAGCAAGAGGACTACATCACCAGTTACGTGGACACCGCTGAAGATGCTTTGTTCTCTTCATCGTTCACTGACGCAACGACCGGATGGCGTGCTTACTTCGACGAAGCGGCGGCGGTGAATTTCTACATCGTGAACGATCTGATGGGCAATGTGGACGGTGGAGATTTTTACAGTAGCGATTACTTCTATAAAGCCGCCGACAACCCCTTGATTTACATGGGGCCTATATGGGATTTCGATATCAGCTCGGGCAATATCAACTACAGCACAATCCTCAGCCCGGCTGTGACCTACATGCAGACAGAGGCTCCCTGGTATGCGCAGTGGTTCAAGGATCCCGCATTCAAAGCAGATGTCGCTACACAATGGAACGCCCTCAAGAACAACGGTGTGCTCTCGCAATGGCTTACCTCAATCAGCACACAGGCGACGGCGCTCGAACAAGCACAGACGAATAACTTTCTGCGTTGGCCGATGGTCGGTATCCGAGTCTGGCCGAACGCCCTGGCAATGGGCAGCTACGACTCCGAAGTCAGCTACATGACGAACTGGATTAAGCTTCGAATGGGATACCTTGATGCCGTTCTGAACGACAAATCGCAGACAACGACCACGCTGACGATCCCATCAGGCACGTTGCGGCAGGGCACGCCGACAATATTTACCGCCAATGTTACGGGAAGCAGCACACCGACAGGAGAGGTTTACCTGCTTTCGAACCAGGCGGTTGTTGGCGTTGGGACTCTCGATGCGAGCGGCAGCGCAAGCATCTCCACGAGCCTCCCCTGGATTGAAAACAGCATTACAGGGGCGACCCAAACCACGGACGTGCTCGAGGCTGTCTATGTCGGAGACGACAAGAACGCACTTTCGGCCTCCGGGGCAACGAGTGTTAGCGTCCTTGTGCCGCTTATATCAACGACAACCGCGCTTGCGAATTCGGCTTCGATCACGGATGCAGCGGCACCCGCCACTTTTACCGTCTCAGTGGTGGCGAACTCAGGAACGACAATTCCCTCTGGCACAGTGAGCTTGAATGTCGGGGGAACTCTGATCGCAAGTGCGACTCTGAGTGCGGCAGGCACAGCGACGTTCTCGCCTTCGACCCTGCCTGGCGGAGTCAGCACGCTACAAGCAATATTTTCCGGGAACTCTACGTTCGCAACTTCAACCTCCAACACTGTTACGGTTACCGCTCCTTCCGTGGCGACCCCGGTCTTCAGCCTTGCGTCGGGGACCTACACGACGGCGCAGACCGTGACCATCACCGATGCGACCAGCGGCGCGGCCATCTACTACACGCTGGATGGCACCACGCCGACCACCTCATCGACGCTGTACAGCGGCGCGATCACGCTCACCTCGCCGGTGACTCTGAATGCGATCGCGATCCTGTCCGGCTATTCCGCCTCGGCTGTTGCGAGCGCGAACTACGACGTGGTGATCCCGGACTTTACGCTGGCGGTCACTCCTGCAACGACTACCTTCAGCTCTTCGGAGGCGGCAAAGTTCACCCTGACGCTCACCCCGGAGAACGGCTTCAACAGCCAGATTGCCTTCACCTGCTCGGGCCTGCTGGCCGGGGATAGCTGCACGTTCTCGCCCTCGACCGTAACGCCGGGGAGCACAGCCGTGAATGTGGTGCTGACGCTGTCCGGATCGGGAAGCCAGACTGCAGCCATGGAGTCCCATTTCCCGCTCTGGACGAAGCTCTCGGGCGGCGTTGCAGTGGCGCTGCTGTTCTGGCCCTTCCGTAGGCGGAAGGTGTGGGCCGCGGTGGCGCTGTTCTTCCTGCTGGCTGCGAGCCTTGGCATCTCAGGATGCTCGTCGCCGAAGGGATTTGTACTGACGGTTACAGCCAGCGGCGGAGGCGTCTCTCACTCGAGCACCATTGTGGTGAATTAGAAGGAGCTCCCAAACGAGGTGGCCCCGGCAATCGGAAGGATTGCCGGGGCCATACTGCAAGCAGCCTGTAAGCCGAATTCTGTCGAGGACGGCCATTCCTCTAGGCGCGCCATTACTGACACGCTCCAGCAACCTACCCGGAGGTTTCCGCTTCTCCCGCCGCTTGCGCAGCGTTTGAATAACCCGCGTTGGCGCACCGGGCCGATGCGCATCCTCGGCGATCGGGTCGCGCCGGGGATTTCCTCCCTATTTGGTCTTGCTCCGTGTGGGGTTTACCATGCCGCTGCCGTTACCGTCAGCGCGGTGCGCTCTTACCGCACCTTTTCACCCTTACCTTCGCTCCTTACGGAACGCGGGCGGTATGTTCTCTGTGGCACTGGCCGTCTCGCAGCCTTGACGCTGCGATCCCGGACGTTATCCGGCACACTGCCCTGCGGAGTTCGGACTTTCCTCTCCCATCGAAGCTTGCGCCTCTCCGGCAGCGGCCGCCCGGCTTGCCTGCAGTGTCTATTCTAGCTGAGTTTGCTTCCCTTCCCACGTCTCAGGAGCGAGACGTGGGGCACCCGGGTACTCTCTTTTGAGTTCGGAGCAGTCGAACCTCCCGCCCAAGCGAAGCTTGGACGGGGCACCCTGATCTTCGCTTGAGCAGAGCACAGCAGGTTCCTCCACTGCGCTTCGCTCCGGTCGGAATGACAAATCTTTGCCCTGGATGGGTAGAGCTACAATTTAAATATGTCCGACCGTATGTCTTTGCCGCTTTCGCAGGCCGATCCGGAGATCGCCGCCGCTATTGACCACGAAGTTCAGCGCCAGCACGAGGGCCTCGAGATGATTGCATCCGAGAACTTCGTGAGCGAGGCGGTGCTTGAAGCCGCGGGTTCGGTCTTCACGAACAAGTACGCCGAGGGTTATCCCGGACGGCGCTACTACGGCGGGTGCGAGTTTGCCGATGTGGTCGAGAACCTGGCGCGCGACCGCGCGAAGGAGCTGTTCGGCGCCGAGCACGCGAATGTGCAGCCGCACTCGGGCTCGCAGGCAAACGCCTCGGCCTATATGACGGTGCTGCAGCCGGGCGACACGATTCTCGGTCTCGACCTGGCGCACGGCGGCCACCTGACGCACGGCCACAAGCTGAATTTCTCGGGCAAGCTGTACCGCGTTGCCTCCTATACGGTCCGCAAGGATACCGAGCAGCTGGATTATGACGAACTGGCCTCGATTGCCGAGCGCGAGAAGCCGAAGGTGATCGTGGGCGGCGGCAGCGCCTATCCGCGGATCTTCGATTTCGCCAGGATGCGCGAGATCGCCGATAAGGTCGGCGCCCTGCTGATCGTGGATATGGCGCACTTTGCCGGCCTGGTGGCGGGTGGCGCGCACCCCTCGCCGGTGCCGCATGCGCATTTTGTGACTTCGACGACGCATAAGACCCTGCGCGGACCGCGCTCGGGCCTGGTGCTGTGCAAGCAGGAGTTCGCGACAGGCCTGGACCGGAGCGTCTTCCCGGGCCAGCAGGGCGGACCGCTGGTGCATATCATGGCGGCCAAGGCCACGGCCTTCCGCGAGGCTCTGCAGCCGGAGTTCAAGCAGTATGCCCACCAAGTGGTCGCAAACGCGAAGGTGCTGGCGGAGACGCTGCAGGCCGAGGGTCTGCGCATTATCTCGGGCGGCACGGATACGCACCTGATGCTGGTGGACGTCTTTCAGAAGGGCATCCTGGGCAGCGAAGCCGAGGCGGCTCTGGGCGCGGCCGGCATTACTGTGAACAAGAACGCGATTCCGTATGACACGAATCCTCCACTGAAGCCGAGCGGCATCCGTATCGGCACGCCGGCGCTGACCACGCGCGGCATGAAGGAAGACGAGATGCGGACGATCGGCAAGTGGGTCGCCGAGGCGCTCGAGGGCCGGAACAATCCTGATGTGCTGAAGCGCATCCAGGGACAGGTGGCCGAGCTGGCGGAGAAGTTCCCGCTTTACGGCTGGCTGCGTGAGCCGGTGGCGGCCGCGAAGTAAGTCCGGCATAAGAACAGTCAGTGGGCGGAGAGCATGAATATGCTCTCCGCCTTTTTACTGCTCCGCGCAGGGTGATCCGCATTCGGCCACACGGCTCGCGTTCCGTTGGTCGCGGACTGAGGAAGCTCATCTCCTGTTCCGAGGGGCGTCCCTCCCGCCCAAGCGGAGCTTGGACGGGACACCCGGATTCTCGCTTATTGGAGAAGCACTGCAGGTTCCTCCGCTGCGTTCGCTTCGGTCGGAATGACAGTTTCTGGAGAGGAAGATTGTGCTTCCCCACGCAAGCCGAATGCGGGCTTGCGTGGGCCACCAGGACCTGCATAGCCGCCTGCGGAAGAGAGCGATGCTTCCCACGTCTCAGAAGCGAGACGTGGGGCACCCGCGTTCTCGCTCTCCTTTCCTCATATCTCATGGACAAACGCAGGTCCCTTTGCTGCGTTTGTTTCGGTCGGAATGACAGCGCTTGTACGCACCCGGGATGGTTCTTTCTCGCGAAAAGCATCACCTGGGTTATTGCTTGCTTTGTGCTTTCGCGCGGAGAATCGGTGCATGTTCCGTCTGGCTCTGAGGTGCGCGCTCTGTTCCTGCCTTCTGGTTCCGGCTCTTTCCTTTGGGCAGGCGCCTGCGGCGCTGACGGCCGATCCGGCGGCGGATGCAAAGTATCCGGCGACGATGATCTCACTGGCCGACCTGCCGAGCCATGGGCAGATGCTGATGGGGGTCTTCTACCTTGCGGCCGGGGAGGCACCACATCCGACGCTGATCCTGATGCACGGGTTTCCCGGCTTTGAGCAGAACCTGGACCTGGCGCAGGCGATCCGGCGCGCGGGCTGGAATGTGCTGGCGGTGCACTATCGCGGATCCTGGGGCGTGAAGGGCGCTTTCTCCTTCCAGCATGCGATCGAGGATGCGGATGCCGAGGTCGCGTTTGTGCGCGATCCCGCCAATGCGAAGAAGTACCGCGTAGACACCTCGAAGATCGTCTTGCTGGGACACAGCATGGGCGGGTTCATGGTGGCTTCGGCTGCGGCGCACGACCCGAAGGTTGCGGGGGTAGCCCTCATCTCGGCGTGGAACATCGGCGCGAGCTTTCCTCCTGCGAGCGAGAGCGGCGGCCAGCACAGCACTGACGAAGCTGCCAAACGAGAGCTGATGGACAGCTTTTCACGCGACAACGACACGGCTCCGCTGGCCGGATGCACGCTGGAAGGGCTGGTGGAAGAGGCGTACGAGCACCGGGCGGCGTGGAACTTCAACGACTATGCACCGCAACTGGCCTCGCGGCCGGTGCTGGTGGTGACCTCCGACGATGGACTCCAGCCGATGGACGACACCTTTGCGACGGCACTGAAGAAGGCCGGGAATCAGCAGGTGACGGAGGCGCACTTCCCCTCGGATCATGGGTATTCCGACCACCGGTTGGCGTTGACGACGGTGGTGCTGAAGTGGCTGGCTACGATCCAGTGAGTGATTCGGACTTGGGCTGTAACCCCGCTTGGCGAGGACCGTCCTCTCCCACCCAAGCGGAGCTTGGACGGGGCACCCTTATTTTCGGCATGCAGGGAGAACTGCAGGTTCCTCCACTTCGCTGCGCTTCGGCCGGAATGACAAGGGATAGAAAATATCAGACCTGCTCTTCCAGGCTCGCGGACTCCAGAGTCAGAAGCTTCTGCTTGCGCTCGATGCCCCAGCGGTAGCCGGTGAGCTTGCCGTCCGAGCCGATGACGCGATGGCAGGGGATGACGACCGCCACGGGGTTCGAGGCGCAGGCCCGGGCGACGGCGCGGACGGCGGTTGGCTGGCCGAGGTCGCGGGCGAGTTCGGCGTAGGTGCGGGTTTCGCCGCGTGGGATGCGGCGCAGGGCGCTCCAGACGCGCATCTGGAAGGCCGTGGCGCGGAGATCGAGTGGGAGATCGAGAGCGACGGGATGCTCAGTGAGATGAGTGAGCACCTGGACCAGCACTGGCGCGAGATCGGGCTGCGGAGAAATTTCTGCCGCTGAGAACTGGGCGTGCAGGCGAGCGAGAAGCTCGTCGTCGTCCGCAGCGAGGATCACGGCGCAGAGTCCGCGCCCGGTGGCGGCGATGAGCAGGCGGCCGAGCGGCGAGTTGCCGAGGGTGTAGCCGATGGAGATGCCCTGGCCGCGGCGGCGGTAGTCGGCGGGCTTCATGCCGAGGGCGGCGTTTTCATACATGCGGGAAGAGCCGGAGTAGCCGGCGTCATAGATGGCGTCGGTGATGCGGGCCGCCGGGTTGTCGAGGCTGCGGCGCAGGGCGGCGGCTCGAGTCTGCGCCTGGAACTGCGCGGGGCTGAGGCCTAGAACCCGGCGGAAGAGCCGCTGCGCGGCCAGCGGAGAGAGACCGATGAGCGGCGCAAGCTCGGCGAGCGGAACCGGGCGGTCAGAGTAGCGGCGCAGATGCGCGCAAAGGGTTTCGACCCGCTGGGCGTCCGCGTGGATGCCGGCGGGATTGCAGCGGAGACAGGGACGGTAGCCGGAGGCGAAGGCGGTGACGAGATCGGGAAAGAACTCGACATTGGCGCGCGCGGGGCGACGGCTGGGGCAGGACGGACGGCAGACGATGCCGGTCGTCCGGACAGCGTAGAAGAGCCGGCCATCGGCGCGAGCGTCCCGGTTCGAGACGATCTGCCAGGCATGATCCGGATCGACAGTAGCGGATTCGCTGCGGGTTGGCATGGGCGGAATTGGCATCGGATTTGGAGAAGACGGGTTTGGAGAGAGCGCGACGGCGAATGCTGTCATAGTAGGTCTCCTGTTCGGCCTGGGTCGAATGCTCTGTTCCATGCTCACAGGCGAAGAAGTTTTGCACACTCCGGATCCTGATGTGGAATTCTTTTTCTGTCGGGGCAGAGGCAAGCGTTTTGCTTTTAAGCACTTAGCGAGATTCACGGAAAAGAAACACTTTCGGCAACCTTCCCGGGAGCGAGATCCATCCCAGTATTCAGGTTAGGCAGGAGGTAAATGCCGAATGACGAAAACCACACAAACCCCGGACGCGCGCAAGGCTCAGCAGGAGCACGAGCGCAAGAATGAGGGCGGACGGGAGTTCGGTCATGTGCATCAACCCACCCAGGCCCAGCAGGCCAGTCTGAATCAGGGGCTTGCTGATCAGCAGGCGGGTAAACCGCCGGGCGAGAAGCTCAAGAGGGCCAGAGAAGGTGAAATCCGTGCGGCGTGAGGCCGCGCAGTAGCGACATTCCTGGGAGGGGCTGCGGACGCGCAGCCCCTTCTGCGCGTCTGGACACGCATGGGGTGCTTGCGGGCTTCTCTTACGGGCTTCCTTCGAGAGAAAAGCACAGGAACTTTCGCCGGCTACCCGGTTTCCATTCATCACTGCGCATCGCTACCGGATGGTGTGTCCGGAGTGGTACAGCCTAGGGTATTGCGAACTCCTGAAAAGGAAAGAGATAAGGCTGGCCGCCCGGCAGCCGCGAGGCGCATCACAGGTAGCGTTGACGAGGAAAGCGTTCCCTCGAAGCAGGACAGGAATGGAGAAAACCCACATGAGCGACATACGTACGGCAAAGACAGATCTGCGGCAGGCGGCATCGCGAGCATGCCTGATGGGATTAGGGCTGGCCCTGGCTTTTGGCGCAGCCGGCTGCAAGAGCAACTCGGCCACCGACCAGACGGCGGCGAACACCGCGGCCACAGATAACAGCGATCCGGCGCAGCAGGCGAACCTGGCACCGGCGGTAGCCACGACACAGGGCGCGCCGAGCGGCGGCTCCTCGTATGCTTCGACCCCTGCTCCGAGCTCCTCGTCCTACCAGAGCTCCGCTTCCAGCTCGCAGGAGACGGCGCCTCCGCCGCCAGCCGATAACAGCTCGTATTCGGACTCCTATGCGGCGCCGAGCGCCCAGGCTTACGACTACGAGGCACCGGAGACGGATGCGGCCGAACCGGTGGAGTATGCAACGGAACCTCCGCCGGCGTTGCCGGAGTATGAGCAGCCGCCGTGCCCGGGCGACAACTATATGTGGACGCCGGGCTACTGGGGCTACGCGCAGACCGGTTATTACTGGGTACCGGGCGTGTGGGTGATGGCTCCCTACCTGGGCGCACTTTGGACGCCGGGCTACTGGGGCTTCTATCAGGGACGCTATGGATGGCACCGTGGATACTGGGGTCCGCATATCGGCTTCTATGGCGGCGTGAATTACGGGTACGGCTACGGCGGTAACGGCTACGAGGGCGGCTACTGGCACGGCAACGACTTCCTGTACAACCGCTCGGTGACGCAGGTGAACACGACGATCGTCCGCAACACGTATGTGCACAACGTGACGATCATCAACAACACCCGCGTGAGCTATAACGGCGGCAACGGCGGCCTGCAGGCGCGGCCTTCAGCGGCGGAGAATGTTGCGTTCCGCGAGCAGCACATGGGCGCGGTTCCAGCGCAGATCGCGCATGTGCAGCAGGCAGCGGCAAACCGGCAGAACTTCGCGTCCGTCAACCACGGACGTCCAGCGACGGCGGCAATCGCACGGCCTCTGGAGACCAGCTATCGGGCACCGGCAGCTACGCCCGCGGCGGTGCAGCACCAGGTGAGCTCGGAACGTGCGGCGGTGAATCGCCAGGTGGAACAGAACCGCGGCGTGGCGGCGAGACCCGGGGAACCGCAGCAGAACGCGGCGCGTCCAGGGGAAGCGACCCGGCCGGAGCAGCAGGCAGCCCAGCAGCAGCATGCTCAACAGCAGCAAGCGCAGCAGGCAGCCCAGCAGCAGCATGCCCAACAGCAGCAGGCGCAACAGCGCGAGCAGCAGCAGCATGCCCAACAGCAGCAGGCGCAGCAGCGCGAGCAGCAACAGCATGCCCAACAGCAGCAGGCGCAGCAACGCGAGCAGCAACAACATGCCCAACAGCAGCAGGCGCAGCAGCGTGAGCAGCAACAGCATGCTCAACAGCAGCAGGCGCAGCAACGCGAGCAGCAACAACATGCCCAACAGCAGCAGGCGCAACAGCGTGAGCAGCAGCAGCATGCTCAGCAGCAGCGGGAGCAACAGCAGCACGAACAGGCTCGTCCGCAGGAGCATCCGCAGGCCGAGGAGCATCACCCGAATCGCT
Organism: Silvibacterium sp.; assembly: GCF_047605705.1. NCBI lineage: Bacteria > Pseudomonadati > Acidobacteriota > Terriglobia > Terriglobales > Acidobacteriaceae > Silvibacterium > Silvibacterium sp. The sequence goes on from NZ_JASGFD010000020.1 coordinate 61,571, forward strand.
AATTGTTGCTGGCGATTCGCACATGGAGGGAGAGCTTATGGCTCTCCCTTTTTTGTTGGCGTTCTTGGGGTGCTTTCCCATGTCTCTTCGAGACATGGGGCACCTGGGGTTGTGCTCCTGCGAGCGGGAACCGCAGGCTCTCTTCCTTCGCTGCGCTTCGGTCGGGATGGCAGGTTTTGCGGCTGGCGCGCAAAACGAACGCCCTGCTTGCGCAGGGCGGATGGGGTGCTCACGGCTGGCTTGGGTTCGTACTCTCCCACCCAAGCAGAGCTTGGATGGGGCACCCGGGTTCGTGCTCCTGCGAGCGAGAGTCGCAGGGTCTCTTCCTTCGCTGCGCCTCAGTCGGGATGACAGGTTTTGCGGTTGGAGCGCAAAACGAACGCCCTGCTTGCGCAGGGCGGATGGGGTACTCGCGGCTGGTTTGGGTTCGTACTCTCCCACCTAAGCGGAGCTTGGATGGGGCACCCGGGTTCGTGCCACTGCGAGCTTTGGTCTGATGTTTGGAATTCAATGGTCGGGACGGGCAGATTTGAACTGCCGACCCCTCGCACCCCAAGCGAGTGCTCTACCAGGCTGAGCCACGTCCCGACTACGGCAAGTTCCTGATGTAGTGTACATCAGGCGCCGGATTTTAGTTGGAGGGTGGAACGTATTCCTTGGGCAGAGACGCGCCGTCGCCGAAGAAGTATGCGTTCATCTGATCGACGAGGAATTCCTGGGCCTGCGGGGTCCAGGGCTGGAGGCGGTATTCGTTCAGGAGCATCTTCTGATGCTCGATCCACTCACCCCAGGCCTTCTTGGAGACGCTCTTGTAGATCTTCTGACCGAAGTCGCTGTCGAACGGGGGCTCCTCGAGTCCTTCCAGTTCCTGCTTGTAGCGGGCGCAAAATACGGTGTGGGCCATGAATAGTTCTCTCGATTTCTATTGTATCGGGATTTCTTTTTCGTGCTTTCCCCACACAAGCCAACTGCAGGCTTGTGTAGGCCACCCGACGCAGTGCAGATTTTAAGCGTTGCCGGAAGAAGCAGGGATGCCGGCGGCTTCGCGCTCGGCGGCCAGGGCCACGGGATCGGTGGTCTGAACCGGGTCGAGATGACTGGTCTGCACGTAGGTGTAGCGGATGCGATGGATCACGGTGATGGTGGAGAGCACGGCCAGCACCCAGAGTACGGGCGCCATGGCACCCCAGCGGTCAAAGAGAGCGCCGAGGATGATGAGCACGATGCGCTCGGGGCGCTCCATGAAGCCGACCTTGCACTTGCCGATGAGGGCTTCGGCGCGGGCGCGCGTGTAGCTGACCATCAGTGAGGTGACCATGACGAAGGCGGCCAGGAAGACGTAGAAGAGGCGGTTTCCGCGGGCGTAGAAGACGAGCAGGCCGAAGAAAAGGACCACGTCGGAGTAGCGATCGATGACGGAATCAAAGAAAGCGCCGAAGATGGTGACCTGATCGGTCTTGCGGGCGACGCGGCCGTCGACCATGTCAAAAATGCCGGCACCGATGATGACCAGGCCCGCGTAGACGAACATGCGGACGTAGTTGTCCTCATTGGCGAAGCCAAAAAGGACGGCGGCCCCGGTGTTGATGATGAGGCCGATAAAGGTGAGGACGTTCGGCGAGATGCGGGTAAGGGCCAGACCGTTGACGATGGCCTGCAGCAGCACTCCGCAGGCATTGCCGAACGCGCTGGTCCAGGTGCGGTGATCCGAACTGTACTCAGAGCGGCGCTGGGCGTCGGCCTGGGGAGAGGTCTGGTCCTTACTAGGCACTGCTTACTCTTCCGTGTCGTGAATGGTGGTCAGCTTGAGGACCTCGAGCTCACGCTTGCCGCTCGGGGTGACGACGGTGGCCATGTCGCCGACCTGCTTGCCGATGAGGGCGCGGCCGATGGGCGAGGTGGTCGAAATGAGGCCCTGATTGACGTCGGATTCTTCGCTGGTGACGAGCTTGTAGACGATTTCCTCATCCTTGGAGGTATCGAAAACGGTCACGGTTGAGCCGAAGGCGACGCGATCGTGGGGGATATTGGACAGATTGACCAGGGAGAGCTCGGCCATGCGCTTTTTCACCTGGCCGAGGCGGGCGTTGACGAACTCCTGCCGCTGCTTGGCCATGTGGTACTCGGCGTTTTCGCTGAGGTCGCCGAGGGCGGCTGCCTTCTTGATCTCCTGCGGGAGCTCATGGGCCAGTTCGTGTTCCAGGCGGCGAATCTCTTCTTCGAGCTTCTTCTTGATGTGTTCAGGCATTCGGTAGGTCCGTAGGGCGGCTCCGCCTGGAGCTGCCGGGGTTTAATCGCTCGTGGTCGACTGTAAACATCCATTATAGCCAACGGCTGCTGCGCGCAGGGCGGGGACTGGCCGTCCGGGCGTTCGCTCGCTGCTGCGCGCAGGGCGGATCGCCTTCGGCACCGGCTCCCGATGGTCGCCCACCCGCATTCTCGCTGGTTGAGGAGAACTGCGGGTTCCTCCGCTGCGCTCGCCTTGGGCTCGCTTCGGTCGGGATGACGGATGAAGTGAGGTGGAGAGGTGTTTCGGGGAAGATGGCGAAGGCTCAGCATCTTAGAATGGTGGGTGGGAATCTAACTGCAAGGTTCGACTAAGTGAAGCGACTTTTCTTTCTGCTGGTTCTGCTCCTGATCGCGGTGTCGGGATGGCTGATTTTCGCGATCGAGGTGCCTGCCGGCCCCACGTCGGAGACCTTTGTGGAGATTGCACCGGGAACACCATCCATGCAGATTGCGCAGGAGCTGGCGGCACAGGGTGTGATCCGGGACCGGTTCGCGTTCGAACTGCTGCACCTGAAGGACGGCGGCACGTTGAAGGCTGGTGAATATCGCTTCGATCACCCTGTGGCGATGGACGAGGTCCTGGACAGGATCCGGCGAGGTGACGTCTATACGATCAGCGTGACGATTCCCGAGGGGGCGAACCTGTTCGATATCGCCAACCGCGTGGAGGCGGCACACCTGGGGACGAAGGATGCATTTCTGGCCGCGGCGCGGGCAAACGTGCAGCTGATTGCCGACATCGATCCGGGAGCCACGTCGCTCGAGGGGTACCTGTTCCCCGAGACCTACCGCTTTGCGCGCAATACTTCGGCGGAGAAGATGCTGACGGCGATGGTACGGCAGTTCCGGCTGACGGCGGCGACGCTGGGCCTGAGCGGAAACGACCGCCGGGTAGTGACGATGGCGTCACTGGTGGAGCGGGAGACGCCGATCCCGGCCGAGCGGCCGCTGGTGGCGAGCGTCTTCGAGAACCGGCTGGCGAAGGGAATGCCGCTGGAGACCGATCCTTCCGTGATTTATGCGGCGCTGCTCGAGGGACGGTACCGGGGGACCATCTATGCCTCGGACCTGGCAGCCGACTCCGCTTACAACACCTACAAGCACACGGGGCTGACGCCGGGGCCGATCTGCAATCCGGGAGCGGTGAGCCTGAAGGCGGCGATGCATCCGGCGCAGACGGATTACCTGTATTTTGTGGCGGCGAGCGCGAACCCTTCCGGAGTGTCGAAGTTCGCGAAGACGCTGGAGGAGCACGAGAAGAACGTGCAGGCTTACCGTAAATCCGTGCGCGAAGCGGGTTCCCGCTGATGCAGAGACACCGGATACAGAAGGCCCTGGGGGCTCTGCTGCTGCTGCCGTGGCTGAGCGGGTGCCTGGTGCATACGCGCTCGGTCCAGCAAGCGAAGATGCCGACCGGGGTGAAATCGGCGACGGCGGACGAGCTGGTGCAGTCGATCAACTCGCACTGCCAGGACATCCAGTCGCTATCCGCCACGGTGGAGTTCACCGCGACCGAGGGCGGTGCGAAGAAGGGCAAGATCAAGACGTTCACCTCCTTCGGGGGGTACATCCTGCTGCGGAAGCCGGAGGCGCTGCGCGTGATCGGGCTGCTGCCGGTGGTGCATACGCGCGCCTTCGACATGGCCACGAACGGGGATGACTTCAAGCTGTGGCTGCCGCACTACAACAAGGTGATCGAAGGGCCGAACACGGTGACCAAGGAGTCGCCGAATGCGCTGGAAAATTTCCGCCCGAATGTCTTCTCGGACTCGCTGCTGATCCACTGCATTGGGCCGGACGAGCTGGTGACACTGACTTCGGATACGGAGAATGTGCCCGATCCGAAGACGAAAGAGCTAATTGTGAAGCCGGAGTATGACCTGACGGTGGAGAAGCGCAAGGAAAACAGCCAGGAGCTGATCGCGGAGCGAGTGATTCACTTCGACCGGCTGACCCTGGAGCCGTACCAGGTGGATATCTACGACAGCAAGGGCGCGATCCAGACCGAGGCGATCTATGGGCCGCAGCAGACCTTCGGGAAGATCCAGTTTCCGGGGACGATTACGATCAAGCGCCCGCTCGAGGAGCTGGAGATCCTGACTACCTTCCAGAAGGTCACGACGAACCTTGAGCTGAAGGACAGCCAGTTCGAGCTGCAGGTGCCCTCGGGCGTGACAGTGCAGGAGCTGCACTGAACGGCTGCGCGCATGGCGAATCGCCTTCGGCTTCCGCTCCCGCTGGTCGCGATCTTAGAAATTCGTTGAGAGCTTCCCACCTCTTAACCGCGAGAGGCGGGGGACCCGCATCCTCGCTACTTGAGAGAGAACTTCAGGTTCCTCCGCTTCGCTACGCTCCGGTCGGGATGACAGTTCGGATGGATTTGATGGGGATGTCCCCACTCAAGCCAACGACTGGCTTGAATGGGCAACCGTCACGGATTTCACGTGCCTGAAGGCGACTGCAGGTTCCTCCGCTTCGCGGCCTGTGGCCGCTCCGGTCGGAATGACATTCTTGTGGCGGGAAGGGTTGATCCCTGCGAGCCGGATGTCATTCTCGCTCGCTGAGAGAACCGCAGGTCCCTCCACTTCGCTACGCTTCGGTCGGGATGACAGGTTTTGCGGTTGGTATGCAAAAACGAACGCCCTGCTTGCGCAGGGCGAGTTGGAATGCTCACGGCTGGGCCGGGTTCGTACTCTCCCACCCAAGCGGAGCTTGGATGGGGCACCCCGGTTTGTGCTCCTGCGAGCAGGAACCACAAGTCCCTCTGCTCCGCTACGCTTCGGCCGGGATGACAGTTCGGGTGGGAGTCGCGGGCATTCTATTTGTCACTGTAAGAGTGACAAATAGAATGCGCCTACGCGAGGTTTGGCGGGATGGGGAAGCCGGCAGGGCTGGCGAAGCGGTCCAATCCTGCGCGGCGGGCGTGTTCGGCCATGGCTTCGTTGATCGCGAGGGCGAGATCGAGGGCGGCCTGACCGTCTTCTCCGGAGACGCGGGGCGTCTGACGGGTGCGGACGGATTGCAGGAACGACTCGATTTCGAGGCGGAGCGGTTCGCCGGGCTCGACCTTCGGCTTCTGCAACGAGAGGCCTGCGGGCAGGCCGGGGATGGCGGGCGTGGGCTGAGCGCCGGCGGTCCCCAGCGCAGCCGCGCCTGCGGCACCACTGACATCGATGACGAGCAGGTCCTGCCGGGCGTAGTCGATGGAGACGTACTGGTGCGGCTGGAAGAAGCGCAGCTTGCGGACGCGCTCGGTACTGACGCGGCTGGCGGTGAAGTTGGCGACGCAGCCGGACTCGAACTCGATGCGGACGTTGGCGATGTCGACCTTGCCCGAGAGGATGGGCAGGCCGACGGCGTGGAGATCGCGGACGGGCGATTTGGCCAGGCTGAGCACCACGTCGAGGTCGTGGATCATGAGGTCGAGGACGACGTCGACGTCGAGGGCGCGGGGCGTGAAGACGCTGAGGCGATGCGCCTCGAAGAACATGGGGCCGTTGAGATGGCCCTGGATGGCGGCGACGGCAGGATTGAAGCGCTCGAGGTGGCCGACCTGCAGGATGCGCCGGTGCTTTGTGGCCAGGGCGTTGAGAGATGCGGCCTCTTCTCGGGTGGCGGCGATGGGCTTCTCGATGAGCAGATCGATGCCGGCTTCGAGCAGCGGGGCGGCGACCTTCGCATGGAGGGAGGTGGGCACACAGACCGAGGCGGCGTCGATGGCAATTTCGCCTTTTGCGCGGGCTTCGAGAAGAGCTTCGATCGAAGAGAAGACCGGGGCTCCGTATTCGGTGTGAAGGGCGAGGGAACGGGCGGGGTCGGACTCGACGATCGCCGAGAGACGGATGGGGTTCGCCGCAGCAGAACCCGTAAGGCCCTGCTGCTCGAGATCACGATAGATGCGGAGATGGTTGCGGCCGAAGGCGCCGGCTCCGCAGACGGCGACGTGGAGCGGCGACTGACTCACCGCGGCTACTTGCCCTGGTTGCCGGAAACGGCCTTGAGGCAGCGGGTGTAGAGGTCGAGCAGGTTTTCGACGTGGTCCTCTGCCTTGGCGGCGCTGGGCGCGGCGAAGCCGGCCGAGGGCGCAGCGGTGCGGCCGATGCCCGCGGTGGAAGCCACAAACTTGAAGAGGTCGAGAGCGATGTCTTCGTCGCGGCGCGCGCCGGTGGGCGTGTTTACTGCCTGATCCATGAAGATCCTCCGAAGCCGATGCTATCAAAATCCGCTGCTGCGCGCAGAGCGGGGACTGGCGTCCGGGCCTTTCGCCTTCGGCACCCGCTCTCTCTGTTCGCGATTCAGGGATCAGGTGAGAGCGGAACGTCCGTGCTTCCCCACTCAAGCCAAAGACCGGCTTGAATGGGGCACCCGGCGGGCAGAGCCTATTCGATGAAAGAGTGGTTTTTGTTTTCTCCCGCCCGCATCCTCGCTATTTGAGAGAGAACTGCAGGTTCCTCCGCTTCGCGGCCTATGGCCGCTCCGGTCGGAATGACAGTTGTGGGGAGGTTTTGATCCCTGCGAGTCGGATGTCATTCTCGCTTGCTGAGTGAACCGCAGGTCCCTCCACTGCGCTGCGCTTCGGTCGGGATGACAGTTCGGGTGGATTTGATGGGGATGTCCCCACTCAAGCCAACGACTGGCTTGAATGGGCCACCGTCACGGATTTCACGTGCCTGATGGCGAACTGCAGGTTCCTCCGCTTCGCGGCCTGTGGCCGCTCCGGTCGGAATGACATTTTTGTGGGGAAATGCGGATCCTCGTGAGCTCGCGCTCAGACTTACACCGTGTGTCGATATGCCGTAGCTTGTATCCTCGCCTGCTGCGTGAACCGCAGGTCCCTCCACTGCGCTCCCTTACGGTCGCTTCGGTCGGGATGACACGGCGTTGGCGGGTTGCGGGAGTGTTCTGTCTCCCACGTTCCAGCTGCGGGCTTGCATGGCACATCGTGAGATTTGTGCTCTTACTCACAGCGTGACTGTGGGTTCCTCCGCTTCGGTCGGAATGGCGTACATGGAGAAGCGCAAATCCTCGTGAGCTCGCGCTCAGACTTACACCGTGTCGATATGCCGTAGCTTGCATCCTCGCTCTCTGCGTGAACCGCAGGTCCCTCCACTGCGCTCCCTTACCGTCGCTTCGGTCGGGATGACAGAGTGCTGGCGTATAGCGGGAGGTGAGTCAGAGCTCGGAGATGCAGAGGCAGACGCGGCCGGTGATGAGAGCGTGGGGTGTGAGCTCGTCGCGGTCGAGGACTTCTACGGGATGCGCGAGCGAATAGGGGCGGAGGATGACGCGCCGGGCATCGGCGGTGAGGTAACGAAATGCGAGGGTGTGATCGATGCCGATACCGAAGAGACTGGGCGCGGGCGGACGGTGCGGGGTGAAGGAATTGTAGTGACGGTCGAGGATGACGACGGCCTCCGGCAGCAGCACGGGCGACATGGGCAGGGCCTGGAGATAGCTGACACGCACGGCGACGAAGCGATGCCAGTCGCGGCGATTGGCGGTGCGACGGGGGCGGAGGCTTTCGAGCAGGCCGGCGGGGATTTCGACGACTTCGAGCGTCATGGCGCGGGTGATGTGGGGCGCGCGCATGGCGATCTCATCGCGCACCAGAGGGACGTGGTGAAAGAGAGAGGGCTGGGTTGCGGCGGTCCGGTCGAGCACGGGTAAGAGATCGGCGACGGTGAGCGCCTGTGCGGCGAGCACGCGATCGAGGGCATCGAGACTGAGACGACGGCGGCGGCGCAGGAAGTTGGAGATATGCGCGGGCTGGAGTCCGGTCTGAGCTGCGATCTGCGTGCCGGTGAGCAGTCCTCTCTGGATGCGGCTTGCAAGGTACAGGCGTAAGCGCTCGTGAAGCTGGGAGAAATTCATTCGACGAGTTGTCTTTGAGCTATACACCGCGGCGAAGATATTTGCTCAGAGAAAACCCGAGACACGCCTTTTGCGGCATATGGCGATGTTACGGAAGACCCTGGTTGAAGCGGCCCCGCCAGAGATAGATGCAAGCGTTGACGCACCCGGGAGCGCCCGCTAGATTCGGAACCACTTTTATCGACGATCCGAGGGTTGAGCGAGCGCGGCCGGGGCCGGCAGGTAGAACTGTCGCCGCAGGTGGCATGGCAGGCGAGCGATTCCGCGGAGATTTGGGGAACTTCCCATGGCTTGCATTTTGACCCCAGCATCACGAACTTCTGCATGCGATCCGCCGCAAAACCCGCTTATGACGCGTGTGCAGGCGAACCATGCATTTCCTGCGAGGAGACGGGCAGGCTGCTGCGCCCCTCGACTCGGATCACCCTGGAGCCCCATGAATTACCAGCGACTTTACCTGAAAGTCTGTGAAGGTTGCGGAGGCCTGTGGTTTCGCGCCGAACATCATCCGGGTATTTACTGCCATGGCTGCGCCAAGCGGCTGGAGAGCTTTCCGAAGCTGCGAACCGTGCGGCGAGGACGACCGTGCAAGGGTGAGAAACGGCGGCCCGTTGTGGAAGGAGGCACGCAATGAGCGCGGCGCCGGTACTTGCATACATTTCCGCGCAAGGATGCATGAGCGCGGCGGGAAAGAGCTCCTCGCGTGCGGCGGGGACGGCTCCCGCTTCGGCAGAGCCCGATCCGAGCCTGGCTTTTTACCGCAAGCATACGGAGGACCTGATGCGGAGGTACCTGCGCATCTCGATGGACATGGGCCGGTTGCCCTCGCTGCTGAGCCGCACGGTGATGCGAGGACGGGCGACGAGCAGCCGCCTGCGGAACTTCGAGGACGCGGTGGTCTTTGTCATCGACGTGGAGCGCTGCCTGGCGCGGCTGGACGGACAGGCGCAGGAGCTGGTGGCTCGCATCACGCTGCAGGAGTACACGTATGCGGAGACTGCGGAGCTGACGGGGCAGAGCCTGCGATCGATTGCGCGGCATTACGGCGGAGCCGTGGACCGGCTGACGGCGCTGCTGATGGATGCTGAGCTGCTGAAACTCGAGCCGTGGGAGAGGTGTCAAGAGAGCGAGAGGACGAAAGCACGAGCAAATATGCGGAAATACTGATGGTTAGCGGCTGTATCCGCGTGGCATGGAATTATGCCGCTGGTTGTTATCCTGAAAATAAGAGTGAAGAAAACGAAGGGAGAGGCCGCGAGGCTTCTCCCTTTTTGTTTGCGCGATGGATGGGCTGCGGGAAGCGAGGATGAACTTGACCGGAAGAGCGCTGCGATTCAGAGGTCTGGGGTGGATGCTGGGGCTATGCGTTGTCCTGGCGGTGACGGCCCGTGCGCAGGTGACGACGACGACCGTGCAGGGGACGATCTATCGCGCGGACGGAACGGCGGCACAGGGCACGGTGATCGTGAACTGGCCGGCGTTTGCGACGGCGGCGAACCAGGCGGTCGCGGCGGGCAGCACGACGGCGACGATCGGCGTGGATGGATTTCTTTCGCTGAACCTGGCGCCGAATGCGGGGGCTTATCCGGCAGGGACGTACTACACGGCGGTGTATCACCTGGACGACGGCTCGGTGAGCAAGGAGTACTGGGTGGTGCCGGCGGCGACGACGGCGGCGATCTCATCGATACGCGCTGCGCTGGCGCCGGCGACGGTTGCGGTGCAGGCGGTGTCGAAGGACTACGTGGATACGTCGATTGCCGCCATCACCGGGCAGTATCTTCCGCTGACAGGCGGAGCGATGACGGGGGCTCTGCTGCTGAATGGAGATCCTCTCTCCGGCACGCAGGCGGCGACGAAACACTACGCGGACACGCTGGCGGCAGCGCTGGTGCCTTTGGCCGGAGCGACGATGAGCGGCGCGCTGAACACGCCGAATGCGATCACGAAGCTGCCACGGGTGGATGTGCGGCATCCGGATTTTGGATCGGGATGCGCGAACGCAGCCGATCCGACGGGGACGCTGGATTCGACGTGCGCGATCGCGGCGGCGGTGGCTTACGCGCAGAGCGTCTCGGCGAATGGGCAGACGCCGACGGTGTATTTTCCCGGAGGCACATACAGGATCAGCAGCGCACTGCGGCTGCCTTGCGCGCTGCACTATGTTGGCGATGGTCCGAGCGCGACGACGATCGAGCAGGCGGGCAATGCGGCGAATGCGGTGACGGTGTACGAGGGGGGATCGCTGCTGGATGGACAGCTGTGCGCGGGCAGCCTGCAGGAGATGCAGATCACGACCAGCGGATCACACCTGCACACGGCGGACCTGGTGGAGCTGGACAGTGTGCCGGGGTTCAAGCTGAACCGGCTGCGGCTTTACAACTCGGGCGGGCGCGGGCTGCAACTGAATGGATCGAGCGAGCGAGTGGAATCGAACGACCTGCAGATCGACTCCGTGCGCTGGCCGCTGGTGCTGACGACGAACACGAACGAGGACCACTTCTTCAAGACGAACATCGAGTCGCCGGGCATTGCGAGCGATGGCTATTGCTGGGGGAATAACTGCCCGAACGGGGCGTTTCCCGCATATGGCTGGACGGTGGCGCAGAAGCTGGTTTCGGCGAGCGGGAACGGATCAACGCTGACAGTGGTGGTACAGGGCGGCACGGACACGGGCAGCACGAATGGCAACTCGCCGCTGGGCGCGGGGCACTGGTTTGAGCTGACGGGGGTTGCGAATGTGTCCGCGATGAACGGCTTCTGGCAGGTGACCTCGGTAGCGAATAACTCTCCCGCCAGCGGGGAGTACACGCTTACGGCGAGCTCGGCGGCGAATGGATCGGCGACGGTGACAGGGGCGAGCTTTCTGCCGGCGATCCTGCCGGAGAATCACTCGGCAGTGTGGATGGCGGCGGTGGATGTGGGCTTCTTCGGAGGCTCGATCAAAGCGCTCTACGCGGAGGGCGGATTTCAGGCCTTCAACAGCGAAGCGAACCAGATTACGAACTTCTACCTGGAAGGCTTTCCGATCAACGGACAGCCGCACATGAACGCAGGCGTGACGGTGGGGGGTCTGCTGCCGCAGACGACGCTGGGAGGCTCGCTGGCCGCGGGATCGCTGACGGTGGCGGCCAGCGGGATGTGGTTCCCGGACTACTATAACGATCCTGCCGATGCGCAGGCTGCGAGCTGCATCAGCTACGTGATGATCGCGCCAAAAGACTTTGCGTGGGGCAGTACGACGGCCTCCGCCTACGCCAGCGGCGTGCAGCAGGGCCAGTACGAGATTGCCTGCGTGAAGGGGTTCGCGGGCGATGGGAACCTGTACCTGGCGACACGGCAGGTGAGCACGGTGGGAGGCTACGCGACCACCGCGCCTGCGGCGACGATGTGGCCGGCGGGATCGCTGGTGGAGCTGATTACGCAGTCGACGAGCTACGGCAACGGGCTGCTGGTCAGCGCGACGCACTTCAATGCGATCGATCCGCCGGGGGCGAACTGGGCGGCGGATTGCAACGACAGCAGCGCGCTGACGTGCTCGGACATTATTGCGGGAAACATTCCGGACAACGTGGGCATTGCGACGCCGGGCGGCGCGGGAACGACGGGCACGATTGCGCAGATCTCACTGCTGAACGATTCGCTCTTCTTCGGATCGCCGGAGATGTATGGCGCGGGCTTCCTGAAGGTTCACTCAAGCGCGGAGGTGACGGTGCTTGGGTCGGGAAGCATGGCGTCCTCGACGGGTGAGACGAGCGAGGTGACGAACGGGCAATTTCTGAATGGCGGCGGGCCTCCGTTTGTGATGGCGGTGACGTATCCGACGGGCAGCTCGGCGTGGGTCTCCTATGCGAACCCGGCAGCGGGGATCATCGCGAATTCCATCGGGGGACCATTTTTCGAAGGAATGGTGAACGGCTATTCCACGCAGGCGGTAAACCTGGGGGCGAATCCCGGAGGCAATTATGCGCTGGGGCACCAGTTTGCGAGCTCGAGCTGCTGGTACGACGTGGGGCCTTCGTCGAGCTCGACGCATGCGCAGAACCGCTTCTGCATGAAGGGCGGACCGAACCTGACGGGATCGCTGGCGGGCTGGGAGTATGACGTGTGGAATGGCACGGCTTGGGTGGGCGCATTCAGCCTGGCGGCGCAAGGGGCGACGGCAAATGCAACCGTGAGCGGCACAGAAGAGGTGCAGGGCGCGCTGAGCGCGGCGGCGATCAATGGCGAGATCACGGTGGATGGCGCGACCTACGCAAGTGTGAACGCGGCGTGGGCGGCGGCGTTGAGCGCGGCGAGCGCGAGCGGCAAGAATCAGACAGTGCGGCTGGGGCCGGGGAGCTTCGCGGTTTCGACTACGTTGAATGAGCCTACGAATGGCGCGTGTGTGAACCTGATCGGATCGGGCGGCACGACGGTGAACGCGGGCAGCACGGTGGCGACGACGCTGACGGTGCCGGCGAGCCTGGGTGGGGATGTGATCTATCTCGGCAACACAACACAGGCGCAGGGCTGCACGTTCAAGGATTTTGTGATCCTTGCGGCTACGAATGCGACGCACGGCTTCGAGATGCAGTGGTTTCGCGGACTGCTGATCGACAACGTGACGGTGAACGATACGACGGCAGAGGGCGTGCTGCTGGGCGAGGAGTCGACGACGGCGGGGCACCAGGCGAACTTCCTGCTGCGCAATGTGACGGTGAGCTACAACGCTTCGCTGTTCACGCCGGCAACGCGGCCGGCGTATGGGGTGCATATCCAGAAGACGGCGATCGACAGTCATCTCGACGACATCACGGTGAGGAATGCGCTGACGGCGAGCGTCTTCAACGAGGGCACGGGAAACACGGGATACCTGATTCACGGCTTCGGCTATCCATACACGTGCACGACGGCGCCGTGCTCGAACACGGCGACGACGAGCACGGCAGCGAATGCTTCGTACGCGACGAACTACGTGATCGAGGATACGGGCGGGGGCGGTAGCATCTGGACGGATGCGTATCTCGACAGCCCGGCGATTGCCGGGTTTTATATTGGCGCGGACGGCGTGGCGGCGCACGGAGGGCATATTCAATGGCCGGACCTGACGAGCTTTCCGAATGCAAACCTGGCATATGTAGCAGCGGGAGTTACAAATAACCTGATGCTGGCGAATATCGACTGCCTGGGCATGAACACGGCTGTGAACTGGATCACGTATGCGGGGACTTCGGGGAATCCTCCGACGTTCAGCACGGTGCATGGGCTGACGGGCTGCGGCAATTATGTGCAGGCGCTGAATCCGGAAGAGGTATCGGGCTTCTCGAGCGGCGGCGCGAACATCAATGACCCTTCGGGCGCGGTGCCGAGGGTGTGGTCAACGCCGATTGCGGCGGCATCGAGCTATCCGGCTTTTGTGGCGCAGCTTTATACGGGCTACGAGGGCGACGTCATCCAGGGTCACTTCTCGGGCGTGACGCCGTTCTTCAACGTGACGTACCAGGGGACGATCAAATCGACCGGCGGCATAGCGCTGGGCACGGTGCTGAATACGGCGTCGACGCTAACGCTGACGAATGCAAACAAGAACGTGATTGCGAATGCGGCGAGCGGGGCGCAGACGATCACGCTGCCGAGCTGCTACACGGCGTGGCCGGACAAGGCAGCGCCGACGGGGCTGGAGTTCACGATTATCAAGTCGGACACCTCGGCGAACGCGGTGACGCTGGCGACGGTGAGCTCGCAGACGATCAACTATGCGGGGACGGCGGCGGCGACGCTGGCGATCTCGGCAGCGGGGAAACGCACGCTGGTGTGCGGGCCGGATTACAACTGGTACGCCTATTGAGGGATCAGGGATGAAATGAGAGCGTAGTGCGGGATTTCGTTCCTCCCACCCAAGCGGAGCTTGGATGAGGTACCCATTTCCTACTCGATACCTGCATCCCTCCCACCTCTCAATTGCGAGAGGTGGGGCACCCGGGTTCGTGCTTCCCCACACAAGCCAACTGCTGGCTTGTATGGGCCACCCGGAGTGCGGGCGGGACATCCGGTACCTTTCATGGCTTGCTTTGGCGACTACGGGACAGAGTTCGACGGGTATGGCTTGCGAACATGAGATTGCTGCGGCGATTGCGGGGGCGGAGCGGCTGGAGCTGGACAAGCTGCTGTCGCTGGGACAGGGTCTGGATGGGGTTTTAGAGGGAGAGACGGTTGCGGTGAGGCTGGCGCGGACCTGGCTGCGGATCCGCGATCGCGAGGGGCGCCGGGTTCCTCTGGTGCCGAACCGGGCGCAGGAGCTTTACGAGGCGCGGCGCGGGCAGCGGAATGTGGTGCTGAAGGCGCGGCAGATGGGGATCAGCACGTGGATCACGGGACGGTTCTTTCTGAAAACGATTCTTCAGCCCGGATCGCTGACGGTGCAGGTAGCGCATACGCAGGAGGCAGCGGAGGCGCTCTTTCGGATGGTGCATCGGTTCGTCGAGTCGCTGCCGAAGGAGCTGGGGGCGACGATGCGGACGTCACGGTCGAATGTGCGGCAGATCGGCTTTGCGCTGCTGGACAGTGAGTATCGCGTGGAGAGCGCGGCCGACTCGAACGCGGGGCGCGGGCTGACGGTGACAAACCTGCACGGGTCGGAGGTGGCGCGGTGGCCGGGCGACGCGGCGGAGACGCTGCAGGGACTGCGGGCGGCGCTGGCTCCGCAGGGGGAGATGGCGCTGGAGTCGACGCCGATGGGCGCGGGCGGGTGCTTCTGGAACGAGTGGCAGGAGGCCGAGGCGGCGGGGACGGTGCGGCATTTCTTTCCCTGGTGGCTGGAGCCGGGGTATGTGGGGCCGGCGGTGTGCGAGTCGACGTTGACGGCCGACAAGAGGGCGCTGATGGCCGCCGCGGGATTGAGCTGCGCGCAGATCGGCTTCCGGCGGCAGCTGATGGCGAACTTTCGCGGGCTGGCGAAGCAGGAGTACGCGGAGAGCGCAGAGGAGTGCTTCCTGAGCAGCGGGATGTGCGTCTTCGAGGAGGCGGCGCTGGCGCGGCTGGAACGCGAGGCGCGGGAGCCACGGGAGACGCGATGCCATGGGCTGCTGCGGGTGTGGCTTCCTTCAGCGGAGGGGCGGCGCTACGTGGTGGCGGTCGATCCGGCAGGCGGAGGCGCGGAGGGGGACTGGTCGGCGGTGCAGGTGCTGGAGCTGGAGCAGGGCATGCAGTGCGCGGAGCTGGCGGCGAAGATGGGCGGTCTCGAGCTGGCGCAGGTGGTGGCGCAGCTGGCGCGGGAGTACAACGAGGCACTGGTGGTGGTGGAGCGGAACAATCACGGCGCGGCGATCCTGGCGCTGCTGACCTCGGTGTGCCGGTATGCGCGGATCTACGAGCAGGATGGGCTGGGGGGATGGCTGACCTCGCCAGTGTCGCGGCCGCAGATGATCGCGCAGCTGGGGGTGGCGCTGCTGGAGTGTCCGCAGGCGTTTGTGAGCCGGCGGCTGATACGGGAGTGCAGGACGTTTGTGCGGCATCGGAACGGAAAGATCGCGGCGCAGCATGGGGAGCATGACGACTGCCTGATGGCGATGGCGATCGCTTTGGCCGTGCGTGGGGAGCGGATGCTCCGAAAGTAATTCGAGAACACTGTGCACAGCTTGCTAGAATTCCGCCTGTTGCGACAGGAGTGAAGGAACCGCAGGTTCCTCCACTTCGCTTCGCTTCGGTCGGGATGACAACGTCATCCGGTGGAGGATGGCGATTGGCGATCCTGGCGGTGCAGCACATCCGGCGCATGCGAGGCGGGGCGCAGGGACACCTGATGCTGGGAGATGACGGCGAGGCCTGGGTCGTGAAGTTCCAGAACAACCCGCAGCACCTGCGGGTGCTGGTGAACGAGCTGATGGCGACGAAGCTGGCCGCGGCTGCCGGGCTGACGGTGCCGGCATGCGACGTGATCGACGTAACGGAGTGGCTGACGTCGAACACGCCGGAGCTGTACATGGACCTCGGCCCGCGGCAGGAGCCGTGCAAGCCGGGGTTGTGCTTCGGATCGAAGCTGGTGGGTGGGTTGATGCCGGGGCAGCTGGTGGACTATCTGCCCGAGGAGCAGCTGGCCGGGGTGAAGAACCTGCGGGAGTTTGCGGGGATCCTGGCGCTGGACAAGTGGACATGCAATGCGAACGGACGGCAGGCGGTCTACACGAAGCGGGCGCGGGAGAAGCACTACACGGCGACGTTTATCGATTACGGGTATTGCTTCAACGCAGGCGAGTGGTCCTTTCGCGATTCCCCGATGCGCGGGGTCTTTCAGCGCAACCTGGTGTACGAAGCGGTGACGGGCTGGGAGAGCTTCGAGCCGTGGCTGAGCCGGATCGAGGCGATGGAGGCGCAGGTGGCGTGGGAGATCGCGGAGACGGTACCTCCGGAGTGGTACGAGGGCGATGCCTCGGCGATCGAGGCACTGGTGGAGCGGCTGATCGGACGCAGGAACCGGGTGCGGGAACTGGTGGAGAGCTTTCGGGAATCAAATCGCAGGCCGTTTCCGAACTGGGGGAAGAGGCCTGGGGATATCCGGAGAGGGATGTTTGTGGAGCCCGGATGGGGCGATAGATTGAGTGGTGGAACAGTGATGTAACTGCTTCGCACAGGGCGAATCGCCTTCGGCACCGGCTCCCTTCGGTCGCGCTGCTTCGCGCAGGGCGAATCGCCTTCGGCGCCTGCTCCCTTCGGTCGCGATTCAGGGCTCCGGGCTTGGATAAGAGTTTCACGCCTTTCGACTGCGAGCGGGGTACATGAACGAAGAAAGTGTGGGATCGTAGAGCAGCTTGAACAGGCAAGAGGCCAAGACGTGGACGGGGGCGGGGCGGATCCCCTGCGAGTTTTTCCTGGTGCGCTATGTGCCGGACCCGGTGCGCGGGGAGTTTGTGAATATCGGCGTGCTGCTGCGCGAGGCAGGTAAGCCGGAGTCGGCAACGGTGCGCTTTACGCGCGACTGGAGCCGGGTGCGGTGCATCGATCCGGATGCGGACACGGAGATGCTGGAGGCGCTCGAGGGCGAGTTGCAGCGGCGGCTCGCGGAAGAAGACCAGCCGGTGATGCGGACAATGAACGAGTCCTTCTCGCAGATGGTGCAGGTGACCATCGCGAAACCGTCGCTGGCCGAATCGATGCCGGCGGAGATGGAGTTGTTGATGCGGCTGCACGTGGAGAGCCGCAAGCGCGAGTCCGTGGCGCGGAAGAGCGGAAGGATGGCCATCCACGGGCGGATGCGCTCGGAGTTCGAGCGGGCCGGGGTTTGGGAGCTGATGCGGAAGCGAATCCCGGCGTCGAGTTACACGCAGGCCGGCGACACGCTGAAGATCGATTGCGGGTATCGCCCGAACGGGGTGGTGCGAATGTTTCACGCAGTATCGCTCGACACGGATATTGACCTGGCGAAGGTGCTGGCGTTCAGCATGGACGGGCTGACAAAAGGATTTGCGGACAAAGAAGGGGCAAAGCTAGACTTCGCCGCCATCGTCCAGCCACTCGCAGCACTTGCCGGGGACGCGGAGCGCGAGGAGCAGTACAGCTTTGCGCGAGAGACCATGGAGTCGAAGGGGATTCGGGTGCTGACGACGGAAAGACTGCCGCAGCTGGCAGAGGCGGCACAGCGGGAGCTGCGAGTGTAACAACCTTCCGCTGCCAGCACCGCAGAACCGCAGGTCCCTCCACTGCGCTGGGCTTCGGTCGGGATGACAGTGGGTTTGTGGGCGAGTGCTTTTGAGCATCCTTCGGGATGCAACTTGGAACTGATGACGCGGGGCATGGCCTGAGGCCATGCCCTTTTCTTTTGGCGTGAGCGAAGCGAAGAGAGTGAGGCGCGTGTGAGCTGGAAGGATGCGATCGACAGGACATGGGGCCGGGCATGGGAGCAGCTGGGCGGCGCACGCCGGGAGAATGCAGTTCCGAACGCGGAGCTGGCTGCCGCGGAAGAGGTGGCCAAACGCAGGACGATGGCGCTGCCATCCATATTCGGACCGTATCCGGTGGCGAATCGCGCGCTGCCCAAGCCGACTCCGGCGAACCTGCGGCGGTTTGCGGAGACGCCGGTGGTGCGGCGGGCGATCAACATCATCAAGGACCGCGTGGCCAGCATGGACTGGCAGGTGCGGCTGAAGCGCGACTTCACCGCAGAGAACGTGGGTTACGCGGGACGCAAGCAGAGGGCACTGCGGCGGGCGCTTGAGGAGCCGAACGACACGGACAGCTTCCGCACGCTGCTGGAGCAGGTGCTGGAGGACACGCTGGTGGGTGGCTTCGGCGCAATCGAGATGGAGCGCGTGGACGATCCGGAGCGGCCGTTTGCGCTGTGGCCGGTGGATGGGGCGACGATCCAGATCAATCCCAAGTGGAACGGCTCGCCGAATGCGCCGCGCTATGCGCAGGCGACGGGGCTCGCTGGAACGACAGGACTGATTCCGCTCAAGGACGACGGGCTGATTTATCTGCGGCTGAATCCTCGCACGCATACGCCGTTCGGGCTGGGATCGCTGGAGGTAGCCTTCGAGACGGTGAACAACTTCCTGAGCGCGCATCGCTTTGCGGGCAAGCTGGCGAGCAACGCGGTGGTGCAGTATGCGCTATGGATCGACGAGACGACGCCGGCGCAGCATGAGCGGCTGATCCGCTGGTGGCAGGACGAGATTGAGGGCACGGGGCGTGTGCCGATCCTGAGCTCGGCACAGAAACCGGAGGTGCTGCGCTTTGCGCAGGGCACAGACGCCGATCTGCGGCTGAACTGGCAGCAGTTCCTGGTGCGCATGGTGGCGAATGCCTTCAACCTGCCGCCGATGCTGCTGGGCCTGGAAGGTGATGTGAATCGCTCGACGGCGGGCGAGTTGATCGATGAGGCCTTTCACAGCGCGATCACGCCGCTGGCGCGGCTGGTGGCCGAGCACATCACGCGCGATCTCTTCGCGAAGAAGCTGGGCTGGCGGGAGTTCGAGTTCGTCTTCAACGAGCTGGACTCGCGCGACGAGATGCAGGAGATCCAGATCCAGACGGCGCTGCTCGCGGCCGGTGTGCTGACGGTGAACGAGGTGCGTGCGATGCGCGGACTGTCGGCTCTGCCTGGCGGATCGGTCGTGAAGCCGAATATCGCGGAGCTGGCCAACGTGGAACGCACGGACGCGGGAAAGGCGGTGCTGATGCAGCCGGAGGACTGAGCAGCAAGGGATCGGAGGTTCGATCCACGGGGACCTTTAAGGAGAACCAATGATGAGACTCGAGGCACTGGCACTGGCGATGCCGGAGTTTGCCGACCATCCGAACCGGGTGGATTTTGAGGGCGTGCTGACGGTGATCGATGAGCCGAGCAACCGTCCGCCGTCGGGCGCGCGCGGGCACAGGGTGATCTTCGCGCGCTCGGCGGCGATGGCGGCTCTGCCGTCGCTGATCGGCATGGCGGTGGACTTTTCGCCGGAGTGGGATGGGCACGATGCGCGGCGCAAGTGCGGCATCATCACCGGGGCCGAGGTGGAAGGGCGGCGGCTGGTGGTGAGCGGCTATCTCTTCGGGAAAGACTTTCCCGAGGTGCGGCAGCAGATGCTGCGCTCGGCGCCGGGAACCATGGGGATGTCGTACGAGATCTCCGACGCGCATGTGGCCGACATGAGCGCGGAGATATGGACACTGACGCGGGCGACCTTCACCGGAGCGGCGATCCTGCTGCGCGAGAAGGCGGCGTATCGCAACACGTCCTTCGAGCTGAAGAGCAGGCCGTGCCGGAGCGCACCGCTGCAGGCGCGGGCGCAGACACGAACACGGACGACAACAGGGCAGAACAGAACGCAGGACAGGGTGCGGGAGAAAGCGAGGGAGAAGCGATGGAATTAGAAACAGGCGAGATTCTGGGCACGATCACGGAGGCGATGGAGAGGCTGAACGCAGCAGCGGCGACGCTGGAGCGTGCGGCCTCCGCCGCTTCCGCCGTGATGGAGGAGCGCACGGCGGCAGCCGGTGAGCTGAGCCGCATGGTGGCGACGGTAGAGGGTGTCGAACCGACGCTGCGCGAACGCGAGCTGGAGCATCGGCTGGCCGTGGCAGAGCAGCGCATTGCGGAGCTCAGCGCGCAGGAAACGAACCCGGCTCCGGTGACGGCCGCGGTGCGCAAGACGCTGCCTGCGGCGACGGTGCAGCTGCTGGCCAAGCAGGGCATCGCGTCCTTTGAGGGACTCGAGGCAGGGGCACTCGATGCGGCGCTGGCCGGGCTGAGCCTGGAGCAGCGCATCGCCGTGAAGTCGCAGCTGCTGCGCGCCGGGGCTCTTTCCTAGAGCGGCGCTGGCAGAGGTGAGAGCGGTCCGCTGCGGCGGGCCTTTTTTGTTGAGCGGCAGGCACGGCCTGCAGAGGAGCGACGAGAAGCATGCGAGCAAATTTCTATGACATCCACGCGGCGGCTGACTACATCGGACCCGGCGCGATCGAAGTTCCGTTCTACCAGACGGAGATCACCGACATCGTCCGCCGGCGCAGCCTCTTCGGGCAGCGCATCAAGCAGGTTCCGGCCACCGGACATCCTTCGCGCTTCTTTGAAGAGACGGCGATCCCGGTGCCGGGCACGGCGGGCTTTGTGGATCCGCGCAACATTGCGGCCCCGGTGGTGAGCCCCACGCGCGTGGAGCGCAGTGTGCCGCTGAAGGCAGTGGTGGCGCAGCTGAACTACAACCTCTTCGACATGGAGCTGGGCACACAGCAGAAGCAGTTTGCCTACCTGCAGGCGAAGGACCTGGTGGACACGATCGACGGTGTGATGATCAGCCACGATGTCGCGTTGTGGAACGGCAACGATACTTCACTGACTACGCCGACCACGGCGCAGTACTTCGGTTGCGCGGCGCAGATCGCAGCCGGAGGCAATACGACGACCATCGGCACCGCGGACAGCATCGTCGACGGACTCAAGTCGACGATTGCGCTGATGGTGGCGAGCACAAGCTTCGCGGTGCGGCCGACTGCGATCTATGCGAACCCGGTGCTGCTGGACCTGATCGATCGCGAGATGAAATCAGAGTTCAACGTGGTGCTCGGTACCAAGGAGATCACCTCGGGCTTCACGGTGAAGATGCTCTCGACGCAGGCGGGCGATCTGCCGCTGATCCCGGACTGGTCGCTCTCGTACACGGGCACGCCTGGCTCGGGCACGGCTGTCCTGCCGGCGTACATCGTGACCGAGGACATGATCGAGTACCACTGGCTGAGCGATCCGAATCCGCGGGTCTTCCAGCTGGGTGTGCCGAGCACGCTGGCCTCGCAGTACGTGGTGGTGAAGTTCGGCGCGCCAGTGGTGAAGGGCGCAAGCTACGCGCACTACCAGGTACTGGTCGACCGGTAGAGCGCGGAGGCTCTGACAACACAACAGAGCAGGTAACGGACCGGGCGAGCCCAACCAGGCTTGCCCGGTCTTTTTCTTTTGAGGAGATGGGCATGGGATATCTGCAGCCAACGCAGTATGCGAGCTATGGGCTGGCAGCGGACGTGTCGGACGACATGATCACGATGGCCTCGGCGTTGATCGATACGCACTGCCGGCGCGTGAGCCTGAATCCGACGCAGTACACGGAGCGGCTGCGCATGGTGGCCGGATCGCAGACGGTGCGGCTTTCGCACCTGCCGCTGACGCCGATTGCGCCGGCGACTTTGCCGCTGGTGAGCATCCAGGCGCGCTATGCGAAGCCGCGGCGCGGCGAGCTGGTGTTTCCGCTGCTGGAAGAGGTGCTGTGGGCCTTCTCGCTGCCGGGCGCGTGGACCACGGTCGATCCTACGACGGTGGACTTTATGGCGGACACCGGCGAGCTGGTGTTTCCGCTGAACATCATCGGGCTGCCGTACAACGAGGTCGAGGTGG
>NZ_JASGFD010000021.1:0-78346 GCF_047605705.1 Silvibacterium sp.
GTCGTCGCGACCGACTTCGCCACGCCGTTCTTCCAGCCGCGCGTCTCGACCAGGTAGTCGAAGAGCAGCGCGATGATGTAGTTCGGCTGGATAAAGGTTCCGTCTTCGTCGACGATGCCGAAGCGGTCCGCATCGCCATCGGTGGCGATGCCGATCTTCGCGCCGAATTTCTTCATTTCGGCCTTGCAGTCAGCCAGCAGATGATCGTCGGGCTCCGGAGCGTGTCCACCGAAGAGCACGTCGCGATAGTCGTGAACCGTCGCCGTCTCGACGCCATGCTCACGCAGAATGTGGCAGCTGTAACCGCGAGCCGCGCCCCAGAAAGGATCGAAGACCACCTTAATGCCCGACTTCTTGATTGCCTTAAAGTCGACCAGTTCGCCGAGGCGCTTGAGGTAATCCTCCTTCACGTCGATCTCTTCAAACTTTTCCTTCGGCTCGGCAGGCGCGGCCACGGGCTCATCGCCCAGTCCGGCGATCAGGGCTTCGACCTGCTTGGTCACCTCGGGCAGCGCGGGTGCGCCATCGGGCGTCGAGAACTTGATGCCGTTGTACTCCGGCGGATTGTGCGAGGCGGTGAAGTTGATGGCGCCGCTCGCCTTGTGCTGACGGACTGCGTAGGAGATGGCCGGGGTCGGCGCAGCATGCGGAATCACCAGCGGCTTCACGCCGTGCGATGCCAGCACCTTTGCGGCTTCGGCAACGAAGGTCTCACCCAGGAAGCGCGGATCGCGTCCCACCAGCACAGAGCCCTTGCCCGGCTGTGACGCCACGTACTTTGCAATGCCCGTAACCGCGCGGCGAATGTTCGCCAGCGTGAACTCCTCGGCGACAATCGCCCGCCAACCCGACGTACCAAACTTGATCTCGACAGCCATGCTTACCCTCTTGTCTTTCGTTACCCGGTCGTGACCCGCACAGCCTGAAGCCGAGTCACAAACGGAAGGTTGTTTAACTAGGATGCTTGCGGGAGGTTGCAGATTACTTCAGTGCCATCTTAAATCTGCGCGAAGCTTCGCAGGCAAATGCTGTTTTCCACTCGACTTGTTCTGCCACCGAAAGCGCATTTCGTGGACAATCGTGGCATGTCATCCACGGCCTTTCGCATCGTCCTCAGCACCGCGTCGTCCGCCGAGGAAGCGACGCGCATCGCCAATCATCTTGTCGAGCACCGGCTCGCCGCCTGCGTAAACCTTGTGCCCGGCCTGACCTCGATCTACCGCTGGCAGGGCACGGTGGAAGCCGCTAGCGAGGTGCTCCTCCTGATCAAGACCGCCGAATCCCGCCTCGCCGATCTCGAGGCAGCCCTCCACACGCTGCATAGCTATGAGGTTCCGGAGTTTGTCGTGCTCGGAATCGAGGGCGGGAGCGCCACCTATCTCGACTGGCTCGCCGCCTCGGTCGCGCGCTGAGTCCCTCGGCTTCAAAGAGGAGCCGGGATCACCCCCGCCGGGCTGTCTTTCAGGCCTACCGCCTGCTATTCTGAGGTACAGTTACCGATGCGCCTTCTCTATGCAGTATTTGTCGTGAGCATGATCGCGTTGATCTGGGCAGTGCTTGCGGTCCGGCGCCATATCCGTAATCACGATCGCCAGCGGACCGAAGCGCTCCGCCTGGACACCCAAAAGGCGGAAGATCCGCTCCAGCACGGCGAATAGGTTCGAATTTCAGGAGGATCCCTCGCATGATTGAAATGCACCCCGCAGCGGCAGCACCGGCAACCCGGCAGAACTCCGCCACGCTTGCCCGGCAAGCCGGCCTGGCTCTGTCCGGCAGCGCGCTGGTGGCCCTCGCGGCACACATTTCCATCCCCCTGCTCTTTACCCCGGTTCCGCTTACCATGCAGAACTTCGCGGTCATCCTGCTCGGGCTGCTGCTGGAGCCGGCAACGGCCATCGCAGCCATGGCGCTCTACCTCATCGAAGGCGCATCCGGCCTGCCCGTCTTCACGCCCGCTGGCCCCGGCGGCCTGCTGCAGCTGCTCGGACCGAGCGGCGGCTTCCTGCTCGCCTATCCGCTGGTTGCCGCCTGCGCCAGCCGCATTGCGCGCCTGCGCCCCGCAGGCTTTTCCTCCCGCGTTGTCGCCGGAGCTGTCGCCAGCCTGCTGCTGTACGTCTGCGGCGCCTCCTGGCTCACCCTGGTTTCGCACGTTTCGTTCCCCACGGTGCTTAAAATGGCCGTGCTTCCCTTCCTCGCCGGAGATGCGCTGAAGGTGGTTGCCGCGGCGGCCATCGTTGTCTCCCTGAGCTCGCTGCGCAAGCGCCTGCAGCCTGCGCGCTAATTTTTTAGAATCACCCGCGGCCGGGTACACCGGCTGCCTTTGTTGAAAGGATCAGGTATCAGAAGTGAGTTCTACTCCGTCCGTTCCCGTTGACTCGCAGGTCCGTGAAATCACCATTGCACACAGCCCGGACTCCGATGACGCATTCATGTTCTACGGCATGGCCACGAACAAGATCCGCGTGCCCGGCTTCAAGTTCACGCACACGCTCACGGATATCGAGACGCTGAACCAGAAGGCCATCCACGAGCAGTTTTATGACGTGACCGCCATCTCCTTCCACGCCTATCCCTACCTTCAGGACAACTACGCCCTGATGGCCTGCGGCGGCTCGGTCGGCGAGGGCTACGGCCCGATGATCGTGGCTCCCAAGGCCTACACGCTCGACGAGATCAAGCGCGAGAAGATCGCCATCCCCGGCACCCTGACGACCGCGAACCTCGCGCTCAAGCTCTTCGCGCCCGAGATCCAGACCGAGATCGTACCCTTCGACCGCATCATCCCCGAGGTGCTCGCCGGGAACTACGCCGCCGGCCTCATCATTCATGAAGGCCAGTTGACCTACGCGCAGGAAGGTCTCAAGAAGATCCTCGACCTGGGCATCTGGTGGCGCGATCTGACTGGCCTGCCGCTGCCGCTTGGCGGCAACGCCATTCGCCGTTCGCTCGGCGAGAAGACCATGAAGATCTGCACGCAGGCGCTGCGTGAGAGCATCCAGCATGGCCTCGACCATCGCGAAGCGGCCCTGGCCTACGCCATGCAGTTCGCCCGCGATCTCGACGAGAACCTGGCCAACAAGTTCGTCGGCATGTATGTCAACGAGCGCACGCTGAACTACGGTGAGGACGGCCGCGAAGCCATCCGCAAGCTGCTAGAGATGGGCCACGAGCGCGGTGTGATTCCCCACCCCGTCAAGGTCGACTTCATCGACTAAGCTGGATCCATCAGCCAATCAAAAAGGCCCGCTTTACGCGGGCCTTTTGATTTTTGGCTTCGATAAGAAACCGCTACTTTGACGTCTCCGCGTAGAAGCCGTCCAGGTCATGCGTCAACTGCTTCAGCGCATCCACATTGAGGTAAACCATGTGGCCTGCGGGGTAATAGCCGAACTCCACGTTCTTCGCGAGCTGCGGCGTTACCAGCATGTGCGAGAGATCGTACTCGGTGAGGAAAAACGGCGTTGCCAGATCAAACAGTCCGTTCGCCGAGTACACTTTCAGCTTCGGATTCTTGCGCATGGCGTCGGCCAGGTCCACCGCCACATCCGGCAAGCGCTGACCGCCAAAACCACGGCCGCCTCCGCCACCGACAGGGCGATGCGTCTGATCCCACGGCACATTCGAATCCGAATGCACCGCGTAGGCGTCGGTCGTATCGTACTTGAGCTCGCGGCTCAGGTAGTCATGGAACGTCGCAATGAACGGCCCGGAGATACCGGTATCCGACGGATCGTAGCCCGGATTTTCACCGGCATTGTCGACATCCGTTCCTTCAAAACGAGCGTCATAGCGGCCAAGGATCTCCCCTTCGCCGCGCAGCAACTCCTTGCGGAACCGCGTCGGCGCAATACGCAGCTTCGATTCCTTTACGTAGTCCACGCTCAGGCCGGTGAACTCCGCGACCTTCGCCGCGACTGCATCGAATTTCTCTGCGGGGAGCAGGTCGCCTTCAGCCAGGGCCTCGGAGTATTCGCCCCGCGCAAACGTCCGTACCTCATTGAGGAAAGCCTTGAGATCGGCTGGCTTGTGCGCAAGCTTGTTGTGGTACCACGCAATCGCCGCGTATGTCGGCAGGTTCCCGACGTATTCCGCATCGAATCCCGGCGCCATGACGTTGTAATTCAGGATTGACGACAGCAGAATCACACCGTTGAGCGACACACCGTCTTCCTGCAGTAGGCCCGCAAGACCCGCCGAGCGCGTTGTGCCGTAGGACTCGCCGAAGAGATATTTCGGTGAGTTCCAGCGCTGATTCACAGTGATGTAGCGCTGGATGAACTTGTCGAAGGCCTGCAGATCCTGGTCGACGCCGCGGAAATCCTTGTCCGTGCCCTTGCCTGCCACCTTTGAGAAGCCGGTCAGAGGCGCATCGATGAAGACGAGGTCCGTCTTATCCAGCAGGCTGTACTGGTTCTGCACCACCTGGTAAGGCGCCGGACCGGTCGCATCGGGGCTCGAGGTGATAACGCGCACCGGCCCGACTGATCCCAGATGCAACCAGAGTGAGGCCGATCCCGGACCACCGTTATAGAGGAAGGTCACAGGCCGGTTCTTCGCATCCGCGCCATCTTCGGTGTAAGCGACATAAAAGATCGAGCCGTACGGTTCGTCCTGCTCATTGCGGATGAGCAGAGTGCCGGCGGTCGCCGTGTAGTGGATCGTACGGCCGTCCAGAGTCAGATCGTGGTGCGTGATCGAGTTCTTTTCCTGCGGAACAGGCGGAGTCTTGTCCGCGTCATGCTTCGGCTGGTCGTCGTGATGCGGCGGCTCCTGGGCAAATGCCGGAAGTCCAGCAAGAGAAGCAGTCAACGTGAGGGCAAGAAGCTTAAGCTTCACTTGATTCAACACAGTCCTCCAACAGCAAATTCAATCTGGAATTTGTGATTGCACCAAGTCTCCCACGAACGCGTGGATTTTCCCACACAAACTGTCTCATTCCGTTCACACATCCTGATTTGCCTGCAAAAGACGAGGCCGGCTCCTGAGAGCCGGCCTCGTCTTTGTATCTGCTGTATCGATCTAGCTGCCTGTGCCGCGGAACACCACTTCCGCGGTACGAACCAGGATCTTCAGGTCCATCCAGAAGCTCCAGTTTTCGACATACGCCGTATCGAGCGCGATGTACTTCGCGAAAGAGGCATCGCCACGCGCCTGCACCTGCCAGAGGCCGGTAAGACCGGGCAACACTTCGAGGCGGCGGAAGTGCTCGAGCTCGTACTTCGCCACTTCACTGGCGATCGGAGGACGAGGACCGACCATGCTCATTTCACCGCGCAGCACGTTGAAGAACTGGGGCAGTTCGTCAAGGCTGTACTTGCGCAGAAGACGGCCCATGCGGGTAATGCGAGGGTCGTTGGTCATCTTGAAGAGAATGCCGTCGCGCTCGTTCTGCGCCGCAAGATCCTTCTTCAGCTGCTCGGCGTTCTTCACCATCGTGCGGAACTTGAAGCAGGGGAAGACGCGCCCGCGCTTGCCGATACGCTCGGAGACATAGAAGATCGGGCCTTCGCTCTCGAGCCGGACAGCCAGCGCAATCGCCAGCATGATCGGAAAGACCGCTGCCAGCGCCATCAATGAGAGCAGGATGTCGAGACCGCGCTTCAGGACCAGGGCTACCGTGCGCGGATCGCGGCGGTGCAGCGAGACAACCGGGAAGATGCCCAGGTACTCGATCGGCGTATCCGCAGTCAACTCACCGTAGTAGCCAGAGATCGAGCGAATATCCACCTCGAGTTCGCGGGCCTCTTCTACCAGCTGGATCACGCTCTCTGTCGGGCAGGGCTCAGCGATGACGATTTCATCAATAAAATGCTGGCGCGTAAGCTGGCGGATCGCCTCGATGCCGCCCAGAATCTGCTGGCCGGGAACTTCAAAGCTGTTCACGCAGTCCGGAGCCACCACGTAGCCGCGCAGCTTATAGCCCAGCCGGTAATCCTTCTCGATATGCTGGCCGAGCGCGCTGCTCAGATGGTTGGTTCCCAGAATCACCACGTTGCGGGTCTCGAGGCCGCGCTCAAACTGGCGGAAGCGGGAACGGCGCCAGATGATGCGGCGCGCGCATAGCAGCGTGATCGTGCTTGCGATCAGTAGTAGCACCAGTACCCGCGAAACATACAGGTCGCCCACCAGATACAGCGCACCGCAGAGCAACAATCCTGCGTTTAGGCTTGCCTGCACCGTCAGGCGGATCTCATGCCAGCCCGTGGTCAGCGGAATCGAGGAGTAAAGGCCGTAGCGGTTCGATACCAGCAGATAGGAGAGTACGAACCACGCAAGGTACCCCACGTGCAGCGGCGCGCCGATCAGAGCATGGGGCGCCAACCCAACCACGTGGTCAATTTTGTCAAATACGATGGCGCGCAGCAGCAACGCCACTGCGAACGCGAGCAGAATGACCAGCGTATCGTTCAGCATCATCAGCATCGAAGTCACAATGGACTGGCCGAAGATGCGGCTACGCCTTGGGGACTGTACGGGCCATCCCGTCAATCGCGGCTCGCTGCCTGATGATTTTCTTATATATTCCGAAGTCGCCATAGTGTCTCTAGGAACAACCGATAGCCATTAGAGCCAGAACGTCTCGTGGGAGACTCATACGGTAAAACAGGTTTAGTAATAGAAGAGACTGAGAGCTGGGAAGAATATGCGTTTATCTGCCCATCGTTGCTTGAAGTCACTCTATGGGGCAGTATTTGCTATTTTTCTCGAGCCTCGGCGCTACAGAAGGTTGCACTTGCCGAGAAGGGAACTTCTTTCGAAGTGGTAGATCGTGCAATCCTGACTTAGCTATCACT
Source organism: Silvibacterium sp. (assembly GCF_047605705.1). Classification (NCBI taxonomy): domain Bacteria; kingdom Pseudomonadati; phylum Acidobacteriota; class Terriglobia; order Terriglobales; family Acidobacteriaceae; genus Silvibacterium; species Silvibacterium sp. Next base: position 6,795 of record NZ_JASGFD010000021.1, read on the forward strand.
ATACCATCTCCTCCCGAAATCCGTGCTTGAATTTCTGCCCGTTCCGCAAACGGACTTGTACTGGTTCCATAAGTCGCATGCACTTTCGAATCACCCTGCACGCGTCAGATGTCGCGCTTTGTTTCCAAATCGATAGCAAAGACGCATTCGATCGTGCATCGCCATAAAGCACACCTGCCTGCACGCATCGGTCCCATCACGCACTAAGAAGCAGCTTTCTCGAAGATCTGCTGCTCGCGATTTTCGCAATTTGTCACCATAATCGTGACAATTTCCCCAATTGGTTCCGTTCGGAACCTTTCTTTCACAAAAGCGACGTTACTCCCGGGAGAACGCACCCGGTACGATGGACGCATGCGTCCATCGTACCGTCAGACTTTGCCCGAAATCCTCCGCCAGGAAGCACTTCCCGTCGACAAGTTCGGCCATCAGCCCCGGCTGTATCGTCTAACCCAGGAAATCGGCGAAGGTCTCTCGTATGACGATGATGTGGTTTTCGCCGCCGCATGGCTGCACGATCTAGGGGTCTTCGTCGGCCATCGTCCGGAGGATCCGGTAGCGCTTAAGACCTGGGATCACGTGGGATATGCCTGCAGGCGCGTGCCGGAGCTGCTCTCCACCACGGACTTCCCTGCCGCCAAGATTCCTGCAGTGCTGGATGTGATTCGTGAGCATCAGCCGCACGACAATCCTCAATCCATCGAAGCGATCATCCTGCGCGATGCCGACATCCTGGAGCAGCTTGGCGCCATCGGCATCCTGCGCAACGTCTCCAAGGTCGGCCGCGATACCCGCTTCTCCTACTTCTCCGAGATCATCCCAGTGCTTCGCCGCTCACTCGAAACACTACCGGGAAAGATCCGGCTCGACTCAACCCGCAGGCTCGCCGAAGCGCGCATTGCTGTGCTCTCTTCCTTTCTCTCCGGTGTAAAAGCCGAAGCGGGAGAACTCCTCTACTGAAAGCCTTTCCACGCCGGCTTCCCTCTCACGTGAGCCCCGCGTGCACGGCGCTTCTGAGACAATAAGCAGATCAATTCAGCACGGGGAATCCAGTGGAAGAGTTTTCGAGAATCAAGCGCCTGCCCGCCTACGTCTTCAACATTACCGGCGAGCTCAAGGCCTCGGCGCGACGCCGCGGGGAAGACATCATCGACTTCGGCATGGGCAATCCTGATGGGGCCACGCCGCAGCATATCGTCGACAAGATGATCGAAGCCGCGCGCAAGCCCGACACCCATCGCTATTCGCTCTCGAAGGGTATTCCCCGCCTGCGCCGCGCCATCTCCAACTGGTACGAGCGGCGCTACAACGTCGCCATCGATCCCGACACGGAAGCCATCGTCACCATCGGCTCGAAGGAAGGCATCGCCCATCTCTGCCTCGCCACACTCGATCAGGGCGATGTGGTGCTCGTTCCAAACCCCAGCTATCCGATTCACATCTACGGCCCGGTCATCGCCGGCGCAAACATCCGCAGCGTCGCCATTCATGACACCGACAGCTTCCTCGCCGAACTTGAGCAGACCATCCCGCTCATGTATCCCAAGCCGAAGATGCTGATTCTCAACTTCCCCGCCAACCCCACCACGCAGTGCGTGGAGTTGAGCTTCTTCGAGCGCGTGGTCGATCTTTGCCGCCAGCACGGCATCTACCTGGTTCACGATCTCGCATACGCCGACATCGTCTTCGATGGCTACAAGGCCCCTTCGATTCTCGAAGTGCCCGGTGCAAAGGACATCGCCGTCGAGTTCTTCACGCTCTCGAAGAGTTACAACATGCCGGGCTGGCGCGTAGGCTTCATGGTCGGCAACCCAAAGCTCGTAGCGGCGCTGGCACGACTCAAGAGCTACTTCGACTACGGCACCTTTACGCCCATCCAGGTGGCGTCGATCCTCGCACTCGAAGGCCCGCAGGAATGCGTCACCGAGATCTGCGATATCTACAAATCACGCCGTGACGTGCTCGTACAGGGCCTGAACAAGCTCGGTTGGCAGGTCGCGCTGCCTAAGGCCACGATGTTCGTCTGGGCGCCGATTCCCGAGCATTACAAGCATCTCGGCTCACTCGAGTTCTCGACGCTGCTGCTCAAAGAAGCGAAGGTGGCCGTGAGCCCCGGCATCGGCTTCGGCGAATACGGCGACGCGTACGTGCGCTTCTCGCTCATCGAGAATGAAGAGCGTACGCGCCAGGCCCTGCGCGGCATTCGACAGATGTTCCAGAAAGACGGCGTGCTGCAGCAACCCGCGGTTGCGCGGTAAATCCCACAGGTATGCATGCAGCGCGGAGCCTCCAACAGGCTCCGCGCTTCTCTTTATGGCCGGATCGCAGCAGCCTCATGGTAGGCGTCAACATAGCGCTTCATTACAGACTCCAGCGTGAAGCGCTCGAGATTCTTCCAGCCAGCTGCGCGAATGGCCTCCGCGTCCGGCATTCGCTCTGCAATCACGCCCGCGGCCTGCACCGGATTCTCAGGATCGATATAGATAGCGCCCGCCCCTGCAACTTCGTCCATCGGGGCACGCGCGCTTGTGATCACCAAGGCCCCGCAGGCCTGCGCCTCAAGGATTGGCCACCCAAATCCCTCTTCCAGCGATGGAAAGAGAAAGGCCAGCGCGCCGGTATAAAGAGCCCGCACAGTCTCGTTCGATGGTGATACGACCTCAATCGCATCCGTAATTCCCTGCTCCCGGCAGATCTCGCGCATTGACTCCATCCAGGCTTCACCGGCAAGCACCAGCTTCACCTTGCGAAACCCCTCCTTCCTGCGCAATTCGGCGAAGATGCGCAGCACGCCGGTCCGGTTCTTATACCAATGGTTGCCGCCTACATGCAGCAGGTACTCATCGCCGGGCGAAAGGCCACAGGCAGCGCGTGCCTCAGCGATCTCCGCTTCCGAGGCAGGTGAGTAGCTCCAATTGAGCGCATGATGAATGACACTGATCAACGGCTTCGACTGAAGCAATCCATCGAGATCACGCTTCGTCTTCTCCGAGACACTCACTATGCATCGCGCGCGATTGAGGCCACGCAGAATCCATGCCTGCAGCCACTGTCCGGTTTTCTTTGTCGGGTTTTGAGGATAACGCCCCTGGGCAGAGAGGATTGCGAGCATATCGTGCGCAGTCACGAGCGATGGAGTATCACCGGCCCATTTCACGTAGACCGCATTGGAATGGTCGCAGATATGCACGAGATCATAGCCAGCTGCGAGCTTTTGTAACTGTCGTGGGAACAAAAGGTATTTGTCGATATATCCCAGCCACTTCGCCAGGGGGTGCGATCGTGGCAACAGCCGGCCTGCATGCACCGGAGGCTGAATCACATCCATCGTGAAGCCCCGCTGAGAGAGCTCGCGGCGGAGAAACTCGGCATAGCGCAACATGCTCTGCTGCGCATCCGGCTCGTAATTGGCGACCAGCAGAACTTTCATCACGCGAGAGGCAGAGCTTTCATAGAAGGAAGCACCACAAACAGCGATGGAGCATCCATCGGATGCTCCATCGCTATGATTCAAGGCCTGAACGGCTTACGGCAGGCGATGCCAGGCCGCTGCGCCGCTGGTCTGCTGTGCAGCAGGACGGCCTACGCTCAGATAGGTAAAGCCCGCTTCGATCATCTGTGCCGGGTCGTACAGGTTACGGCCGTCGATGATGATTGGATAACGCAGCGTGTAGTGCAGCTTCGCCAAATCGAGTTCGGCGAACTCGTGCCAATCGGTCAGGATCAGCAGAGCATCCGCATCCTGCGCGGCTGCGTAAGCGTCGTTCACATATTTCATCTTGTCGGAAGCAGGGATAACTTCCTGAGTCCGCTCCGTAGCCGCGGGATCGAACGCCACGACCGCGCAACCTTCCTTCAGCAGGCTCTGCACGATGTCGAGAGCCGGTGACTCGCGGATGTCGTCCGTGCCGCCCTTGAAGGCCAGACCGAGTACACCCACCTTCTTGCCGCGGAATGTCCACAGGGCCGAGCGTACCTTCTGGAAGAAGCGCTTCTTCTGCTCTTCGTTGATCTCTTCCACTTCCTTCAGCAGGTCGAAGTCTACGCCCAGCTGCTCCGCCACATAACGGAAGGCTGCAACGTCCTTCGGGAAGCAGGAGCCGCCGTAGCCGATACCCGCCTTCAGGAACTTGGGACCGATGCGGCTATCCATGCCTATGCCCTTCGACACCTGCTCGACGTCCGCGCCGACCGCCTCGCAGATATTGGAGACCACGTTGATAAACGAGATCTTCAAAGCCAGGAAGGCATTCGAAGCATGCTTGATGAGCTCGGCGGCCTTGGTCGAAGTCTGCAGCAGCGACGGAGGCGTATCGACGGTAAGATCGCCGGGAACGGCATCCGCACGCTTGAAGTATTCGCCCGAGGTCAGCGGCGCGTAAATGTCGCGCAGCACCTGACCGGCCTTATCGTTTTCCACGCCGATCACGATACGGTCAGCATGGATGAAGTCCACCACAGCCGTGCCTTCGCGCAGAAACTCAGGGTTTGAGGCAACATCGAAGAGGTCGCGGGCCACACCATTGCGCTCCACCACGCGGCGAATCCACTCGTTCGTGTACACCGGAACGGTGCTCTTCTCTACGATCACCTTGTAGTCATCGATCGAACGTGCGATCTCGCTGGCCACGGCATCGACATAGGAGAGATCGGCGCTCCCGGTCTTGCTCTGCGGCGTGCCTACGGCGATGAAGATCGCCTGCGCCTTCTTGGTCGCCGAACGCAGATCCGAGGTGAACTCGATGTTCGTTCCGCGATGCTTTGCCAGCAGTTCCGGCAGATACTCCTCGTGGATCGGAACCCCGCCTTCGCGGAGCATCTTTACCTTCGACTCATCGTTGTCGACACAGATAACCTTGTGACCGATCTCGGCGAAGCATGCTGCTGCCACCAGACCTACATAGCCGGAACCTACTACCGCAATCGAAACGGACTGACTCATCGCATTCCTCCTGGAATCAGGATCGATATTTAACACTGCTTTTGACGAACCGCACAATAATCCCGAGGCCACATATTGCTTTTGTTGCTGGCTTCATCTTCGGAACCATGGAGGGAAATTGCTGATCTGGTGAGCGCATGCTGTCGCCGGATATTTTGTCCAGCTAAACTCCACGTAGCACTGAGGAGAGGCGACTTAGGGCCAATTGTATCAGAGGCCGAGTCTTTTTCTGATCACGGAAAGCGTGCCATAAGCGTCGATGATGCGCCAAATCACCGCTACACACACATAGCTCGATCCGCTTCTGTGCCGCTAGTATGAAGTCAGGCTGATCACCTGGAGACAACCCTCTGCTGCCGTCCTGATCCCTCCGGACACAAGACTCAACTCGAACGGACTGCCGACTTGACCTCACTGCCTGCCCGCCGCAAAGTGCTGTATGTCGCCGATCTAAGCAAAGGCGGCACTTCGCTGCACCGCTTTCACGCTCTCTCCCGCATCGGCCAGGAAGCCATCGGTTTCGACACGTCTCCCTACGATCCCAGCTCACGCGTCGTCGGGGCAATCGCGCACCGCTTTCCTTTCGGTCCGTTCGTCGCCCGCATCAATCAGGATCTTCGCAGGCTGGCAGCAGAAACACAGCCGGATGCAGTGATCTTCGACAAGCCGGTCGTCTTCAACGCCAGGACGATCCAGAGCATTCGCAAGGCTGGAGCGATCACCGTCTGCTACAACATGGACAACCCTTTCGGCCCACGGAAAGACGCCTGCTGGCGGCAGTACATGAGGGTCTTTCGTCTCTTCGATCTCAACTGCGCATTCCGCAGCACCGACATTCCTATATTCGAAAAGTTCGGACTCTCATGGGTGCGGACCATGGTGAGCTTCGAGCCCACAATCCACTTTCCTCCTCCCGCAGGCTGGAGTGAAGCCGACCGGACACGCGAACTTTCCTACGTCGGCAGCCCGCACGAAGACCGCCCGGAATTTCTGCGGCAGCTCGGCGACACATACAAATTGCCTCTGATGATCGGCGGCCCGCGCTGGGAGAAGTTCTATCCGCCCGAGTTGCTCGAACGCTATGTTAAGGACGCATACCTTGGCGATGAAGCGTATCGCCAGGCCATCTGGAGATCGCGAGTCAACCTGGCTTTCATCAGCCACATGAACGACGACGAGGTCTGCCACAAAGGCGTCGAGATCGCCGCCTGCGGCAGCTTTATGCTCCTCGAGCGGTCGGAAGGCCACGCCGCCACATATGAGGAAGACAAGGAAGCGGTCTTCTTCTCCTCCGTAGAGGAATGCGCAGACAAGGCACGCTTCTATCTCGGCCGCCCCGATCTTCGCGAAGCCATCGGCGCACGCGCACGAGAGCGCGCCGTGCGCGACGGCTACGACAACGACACGCAGCTTGCCCGCATTCTCAACCATATCGACGGCCGCCAGGCCTGACTATCCGCCCAAAAGAAAATGCCCGCTTTCCGCGGGCATTTTCTTTGCAGCACAGCCGGAACTAGACGCCGATTACGGCGCACAGCTCCCGGACAGATTCGGCGCTCTTCTTGAGAGCCGCATCTTCTTCGGGAGTGAGCTTGATCTCGATGATCTGCTCGAGGCCACGGGCGCCCAGCTTGCAAGGCACGCCGACGTAGTAGCCCTCGATCCCGTACTCGCCCTGGAGGTACACCGCGCAGGGCAGGATCTTCTTCTTGTCCTTGAGAATGGCTTCGACCATCTCGACAGCCGCAGCCGAAGGCGCATAGTATGCGCTGCCGGTCTTGAGGTACTTCACGATCTCGGCGCCGCCGTCACGGGTGCGCTGCACGATCGCCTCAAGGCGCGACTTCTCAATCAGCTCGGTGATCGGGATACCGGCCACCGTCGAGAAACGGGGCAGCGGAACCATCGTGTCGCCGTGGCCGCCGAGCACGAAAGCGGTCACATTCTCGACCGAAACCTGCAGCTCTTCCGCGATGAAGGTGCGGAAGCGGGCCGAATCCAGCACGCCGGCCATGCCGATGACGCGCTCGCGGTTGAAGCCGGCCTGGCGGAAGGCAGCCTGCGCCATCGCGTCCAGCGGGTTCGAAACCACGATGATGATCGAGTCCGGCGAGTTGGCGACAACCTTCGCCACCACATCCGACATGATCTTGTAGTTGGTCTGCAGAAGATCGTCGCGGCTCATGCCCGGCTTGCGGGGAATACCGGCCGTGATCACCACGATGTCCGAGTTCGCCGTATCGGCATAATCGTTGGTGCCGATCACATGCGAGTCACGCTTCTCAATCGGCATGGCTTCCAGCAGGTCCAGGGCTTTCCCCTGCGGAACACCTTCCACTACGTCCAGCAGAACCACGTCCGCCAGTTCCTTCGATGCGATCCAGTGAGCTGCAGTGGCGCCGACATTGCCTGCGCCGACAATCGAAACTTTCTTACGCATGTGTCTCCTTTTCCTCTTAGATCGTACCAGCCGGCGGCATCGGTTTTCGAGTCCCCGCGTGCCCGTTCATCCCATATTCGCAATCATGTGAGTTGCGAACTCGCTGGTCTTCACCTTGGTCGCCCCCTGCATCTGCCGCTCGAAATCGTAGGTCACGAACTTCTGCTGGATCGTCTTCTCCATGGACGATTCAATCAGCACAGCAGCCTCTTTCCAGCCGATGAATTCAAAGAGCATCACGCCGGAAAGGATTACCGATCCCGGGTTGATGACGTCCTTATCGGCATATTTCGGCGCTGTGCCGTGCGTCGCTTCGAACACCGCGTATCCATCGCCGATATTCGCCCCCGGTGCAATCCCGAGGCCGCCGACCTGCGCCGCACATGCGTCCGAGATGTAGTCGCCGTTGAGGTTCGGGCAGGCCAGCACCGCGTACTCCTCGGGCCGGATAATCACCTGCTGGAAGATGGAGTCCGCAATACGGTCGTTGATGAGCACCTTCTGTTTCCACGTACCGCCGCCGTGCGTCTTGCCGATCGACGCCAGCACCGCGCCCACCTCGGCATACACCTCCCGGCGAAACTCTTCCGGCGCAAACTCCAGCCCCGGCTCGATCAGCGCCGCGTTCTGCTCCACGCTCAGCCCGGGATTCGCTTCGACATTGCCAAGAATCCAGCTTTCGCGCTCGGTGACCACATGTTCACGAAATTCCTCGACCGCAACTTCATAGCCCCACTCGCGGAACGCGCCCTCGGTGAACTTCTGGATATTTCCCTTGTGCATCAATGTCACGCTCTTGCGGCCATTCGCCAATGCATACTCAATCGCCCTCCGCACCAGCCGTTTCGTCCCGGTGATCGAGATCGGCTTGATGCCCACGCCCGAATCCTCGCGCACGCGCTTCTTCCCGCCGGCCAGCATCTCGTTATTCAGGAAGCCGATCACCTTTTTCGCTTCCGCAGTCCCCTCGCGGAACTCGATGCCCGCATACACGTCTTCGGTGTTCTCGCGGAAGATCACCACGTCCAGCTTCTCCGGATGCTTCACCGGGCTGGGCACACCCGCGTAATAGCGGACCGGCCGCACACAGCTGTAGAGATCCATAATCTGCCGCAGCGCCACATTCAGCGAACGGATGCCGCCCCCTACCGGCGTCGTCAGAGGCCCCTTGATGGAGACTCGCAGATCCCGCGCTGCCGCCACGGTGTCATCCGGCAGCCATGTCTTGAACTCCTGAAATGCCTTCTCTCCGGCAAAGACCTCAAACCACTTTACTGATCGCTTGCCACCGTAGGCCTTCTCGACTGCCGCATCGAAAACACGCTTCGACGCCCGCCAGATATCCCGGCCCGTACCATCGCCTTCGATGAACGGAATGATCGGATGATCCGGCACGGTGAACTTGCCGTCTGCATAAGAAATGGCTTTGCCGTCTGCCGGCAGGGTCAGGCCGTTGTAGCTCGTCTGCATGGTATGAGGTCTCCGCACGAACAAAAGGATTTGGACCGCAAGAAACACCGCAGCCTACCACCGCTCGCAAACGCATCGCAACGCGGAAACCTTAAAGAAAAACTTTAGAGCTTCACTCCCGGCCGAGCTCGCAACAGGTATGTCTCGAAATGCGAACGGGGCTGGAAATCTCCAGCCCCGCCCGGTCGTTCGAAAGAAAGCAGCTACTCTTTGTCCTCAGCTACTCCTTGCCTTCATCGGTACCGCTCAGCCGCGGCATCTCGGTCGCGGTGCTCAGCGTCAGCAGACCGGACTTCGCGTAGGTCAACAGCTTGTCGCGCGTATCCGTGATGTCCAGGTTGCGCATGGTCAGCTGGCCGATGCGGTCGCGCGGCGAGAAGACCGACTCGCCCTTTTCCATGGTCAAACGCTCAGGCTTGAAGGTCAGGTTTTCCGACTCCGTGTTCAGGATCGAATAGTCGTTACCGCGACGCAGCTCAAGCGTGACAGAGCCCGTGATCGGACGCGCCACCCAGCGCTGCGCCGTCTCGCGCAGCATGAGAGCCTGCGAGTCGAACCAGCGGCCCTGATAGAGCAGGCGGCCCAGCTTGCGGCCGTTCTCCCGATACTGCTCGATGGTGTCCTCGTTATGGATGCCGGTGATGAGGCGCTCATAGGCGGCAAACAGCAGCGCCAGCCCCGGAGCCTCGTAGATGCCGCGGCTCTTGGCCTCGATGATGCGGTTCTCGATCTGGTCGCTCATGCCCAGGCCGTGGCGTCCACCAATGCGGTTCGCCTCAAGCATCAGCTCGACCGGATCGGCATACTCGGTGCCGTTCAGCGCGACCGGGTATCCCTCTTCGAAGCGAACCGTCACCTCTTCGGCCTTGACCGCAACATCGTCGCGCCAGGAAGCCACACCCATGATGGGCTGCACAATGCGAATCGAGGAGCTCAGCAGCTCGAGATCCTTGGCTTCGTGCGTCGCGCCGAGGATGTTCGAGTCGGTGGAATACGCCTTCTCCGACGACATCTTGTAGTCGAAGCCGCTCTTCTGCAGGAAGGCCGACATCTCGGCGCGACCGCCCAGCTCGTCGATGAAGGCCGAATCGAGCCACGGCTTGTAGACCTTCAGATCCGGGTTGACCAGCAGGCCGTAGCGATAGAAGCGCTCGATATCGTTGCCCTTGAAGGTCGAGCCATCACCCCAGATGTTGACGTCGTCTTCCTTCATCGCCGTCACCAGCATGGTGCCGGTTACCGCGCGACCGATGGGCGTGGTGTTGAAGTAGGTCACGCCAGCCGTCGAAATGTGGAATGCACCCGACTGCAGAGCGGCGATGCCTTCCTGCACCAGCTGCACGCGGCAGTCGATCAGGCGCGCCTTCTCGGCGCCATACTCCAGAGCCTTGCGCGGGATCGCCTCGTAGTCTTCCTCGTCCGGCTGGCCCAGGTTGGCGGTGTAGGCGTAGGGCTTGGCGCCCTTGGTCTTCATCCAGTGCAACGCGGCGCTGGTATCAAGCCCCCCGGAAAATGCAATGCCAACCTTCTGGCCAGCGGGAAGCGATTCGAGAATGACGGACATGCGGCAGAAAACCTCGAGCAGCCGGCAGCAACGCCGACGTTTTCTTTCATTTTAATGCCCGCAGCCCGCTGCCCTGTTGAAAGCCCGATGACGATGCGCCATCTGAGCTAAAGAACGGAGTCGAAAAACCGCCGCAGCAGCCGTCCCACCATCTGCGGCTGCTCCCAGGGTGCGTAATGCCCCGCATCTTTGATCTCGGTGAATTCGGCTCCAAAGCCGCTGCTGCGGATCAGCTCGGCCAGTAGCTTCATATCCGCGGTCGTTGAGGACTGATCCTCTCCTGCAGCCAGAACAAACGTCGGTACCCGCATCGATTTCGCTGTTTCCGTGGAGTCCGGCCGCTCGGCCAGCCCCTGCTGCAGGGCGATTGCCGCGCCGGGCGTGACCATCTGCATCATTTCGCGGGCTTCGCCCAGCTTCTCCGGATTTCTCCGCCGCGCCGTCGGCCCAATCAGTTGCTCGAGCATTGACTCGACCCACTCGCCAGTACCGCGGTCGGTGATCCTCGCGATCCACTCCTCACGCTTTGCCCGGGCGATGTCGCTATCCGCCTGCGGCCGGGAGCAGCAGAAGGCCAGCGCTTCGACCCGCGCCGGGGCTCGCCGCCAGAATTCGTAGAGCGCATAGCCGCCGATCGAGCAGCCGGCGAACATTGCCTTCGAAACACCTACCTGGTCAAGAAGGCGCTCGATGTCCGCGCCCAGCCTGGCCATGGTGATCGGCCCTTCGCCTGCCTCCGACTGACCATGTCCGCGCAGGTCCGGCAGGATCACCCGGTAGCGCTGCGACAAGGCCGCCGCCGTCTCCAGCCAGAAACGATGATTGGCCGGCATCGGATGCAGCAGCACCAGAGCCGGCCCATTGCCTTCCACCGTGTAAAAGAGCTTCGCGTCGTCCGAGGTATAGAACACGAGTGCTAGTTTAGCCGCGAAGCACACCAACCGGACGGGGCGCAGGCGAAAGCCGCGCCCTCCATCCCGATTCGGGCTTCAGCCCTGGCTTGGTGGAACGTAGGTCGTGCCTGATGGCAGAAGCAGGGGTTCTTCCGGCATCACGATCCAGAAGATCACATAGCCGACGATGCCCACGCCGCCGCCGAAGATCGCCAGCAGCACCGTAATCACACGCACCCAGACCACGTCCCAGCCGTAGCTGATCGCCAGCCCCTGGCATACGCCGGCAGCCATGCGCCCCGCGCGTGGACGAATCAGCCGGGTATGCCCGGCCCATCCGCCGGCATTTACTCCCGAAGCGAAGCCAGGATCGACCGGGGCCGCCACGTACAGCCGCGCGCCGCAGGCCGAGCAGAAGCGAGCCCCGTCATTCATATTGTTTCCGCAGTTCTGACAAAATACGGCCATCGCTGTTCCCTCTTGTCCGGAAGCTTACACCCGGCCTCAGAGCAGGCCGGAATGTCTTCCGTTCAGAATTACGCAATACCGCCCCGTGCAGTTCCCTGCCGATCAATGGCCGGTGTAGGCCGAGTGCTCATATTTCCGGGCCTGGTCGGCCTGCACGCTGTCACCGCCCTCGTCGATCACCGCCTGGTACTCCTGCTTCGCCCGGTCGCGCTGGCTCATCAGGTCATAGACCATCCCCGCCTCCAGCAGGCACCGCCGCTTCAGCTCAGGGCTGACGCCCGGCTCCGCGGCTGCAGCCTGATAAGAGACCACCGCATCAGGGAAGAACTTCTGCCCGCGCTGTGTCTCTCCCAGGCCAAAATAAGCCAGCTCAAGGTGCGAGGACGGGAAGTAATCGGGCTTCTTCGCATCGGCAATGACCACGTGGTACTGGTCGATCGCCTGCCGCCACTGGCCCGCATCCTTCAGAAGGTTTGCTTCCTCGAGATTGAAGAGAAAATCCCGGGGATACTGGTCGGCCAGCCCCTTCGCCATCGCGTAGGCATCGGTATACTTCGCCTCCCTGCGCAGGAAAAGCGTCATCGCCGTCCGCGACTCGACGCTGGTGATCACGCCGCGTGACCCGGCATCGTGCAGCATCTCCATGCCCGTCGTCTTCGAACCGTGAATACCCGCAAACCCCACGATGATCTTGAAGCCGAAAGGCAGAGCCCCCACCACGTACTGGTAGATCCCCACCACCATCTTCGCGTCCACATAGTTCGGGTCGAGCTTGAGCACCTGTTCGTCGTCGTTCTTCGCGCCCAACGCCAGCTTCATGCCCGCACCGAAGCCGCGCTCGACCATTGCGAGATACGTTGCCTCAAGGCTGCGTGCCCAGGCGCGAGCGAAGAGCGCATTCACGTCGTCCGGCTTTGTCTTTAGAACGTCATCGGCCTGTCCGATCGCCTTCTGCGCCAGCTGCTTCACCTGGTCCCGCACTTTCGGATCCTCGGCCACGGTGTGCTTGCCCGTCAGAAATCCGTCGTTCGCGTAAAAGGTCGTATCCAGCAGATCAAGCCGGAAAAGCTCCCGGAAGAGCACCGCATTCAGCACATAATCGGTTGCGATCGCGTCCTGCGGATGCGCCGCCTCGATGGCCTCAAAGCGCGTGAGGGCGCCATCGTAGTCCATCAGGTAGAAGCGGTCGAAGGCCGCCCGCACCTCCGGCTCGTGGTTGAGTGGATTCGTATCCACCGTATCCGCATGCACCGCGACCGCAGTAGCGGTCAAGAGCAGTCCACACAACCACCGGCGTGCCCGAATTCTCTTCGGCTTCAAATCTTTATCCTTTGGGAGGGTTTGTTGACAGCTCAGAGCCATGCGTTTCCCCATTCGTCTCCATAGACGCGGGGGAGCGTTCCCGAGTCGCCTCAGGTTTATTGCTGACGCGCCAGCACCAGGGTGATATCGTCTGGCTGTTCCTGTCCGCCGATCCAGCTTCGCAGCGCCACCATCACCTGCTCGGAGATGGCCGCCAGTGAGAGGTGCCGGTGCCGCCGCACCACCTCCAGCAGCCGCTCCTCACCGAACTCGCCGAACTCGTTCTCCGGCTCCGTAACGCCGTCGCTGTAAGCGATGAGGATGTCTCCCGGCTCCAGTTGCTCGGAGGCCTGCTCATAACTCATGTTGTTCAGCAGGCCGACCACTGTGCCGCCGCAGTCCAGCCTCTTCACCGAATCGTCGGCGCGCAGCAGCAGAGGAGGCAGCTGTCCGCCATTCGAGTAGATCAGCCGCCGCGAGGCCCCCTCATAATGCCCCAGCCAAAGCGTCGCGTACTTCTCCGGCTGCGTGCTGCGGTAGAGATGCCGGTTCAGCAAAGCCAGAATCTTCGCAGGCTCCTCGAAGAGCTCCCCGCAGTCTCCTTCCTCTTCATCTGAATCACGCACAGCTGCATCCCCGGTCGCCGCAACACCCGGAGTCACCAGCTCTTCTCCGGCAAACCGGTAGGCCCGCACCGCCGAGTGCAGGGTCGCCATCAGCAGCGCTGCGGAGATGCCCTTGCCGCTGATGTCCCCGATCGCCAGCCCCACGCTCGAACCGCCGAAGACGAGGAAATCATAGTAATCGCCGCTCACCGTGCGCGCCGGATAGCACGCGCCATGCAGCTCCAGTTTCGGCACCTGCACATTGCCGCGCGGAAAGAGGTTTGCCTGCACCTCCTGCGCGATCTGCAGCTCGCTCTGCAACCGCTGCTTCTCTCTCTGTTCTTCAAGTAAACGTTCAAGAGAGGTCGCCATCGTATTGAAAGACCGGCTCAATGACGCCAGCTGATCGGTACGCTTTACCGTAATGCGATGGGAGAGCTGTCCACGGTCGATGGCTGTCGTTGCGCCATAGAGTTCATCGACCGAAGCGGTAATCGTGCGGTTGAGCCGCACCGCCATGACGAAGGCAAAGAGTTCGATGACGCCGAAGGCGATCGCCACACCGATCAGGCCATCCTGGATGATCGCGGCGATCTTGACGGAGGTGATAAACAGCCGGCGGTACAGCAGCGAGGGCCGGGATGTGACCTGTGCATAGGTCGAATGCGGCTTGCCAGTCGCCCAGTCCATCACGTCGAGCGGCGCAAGGAAGGTCACCGGAATGTCATAGAGATTCTGCGCGGGGGGCAGGTTGCCGCCGCTCACCGTCGAGCGGCGCGCCTCGACCATCTCAACCTCTTTCGCATCCTGCTTCGCCTTATCGGTATCCTGCTTTGCTTTGTTTACAGGCGTACCTTCAGGCTGGAAGCGAAACTCCGTACGCCCCTTGGCATGCGATGCGTTGTCGTCATCGTCGTCGATCCGGATCCCCGGAATCAGCGAAACCTCCCCAAGCCCGTGCGCAATCTGGTCCAGATTCTCGCGGTGCAGAGGACGGCTGGTCACCGCTGTAATCTGGCGATCTCCCAGGGATTCCACATTCACGGCGCGCAGATAGAGTTGGCCGTTCTCGAGCACTACACCGCTGTAGTTCTTCTTCAGCCATTCCGGAAAGATTACGGTGGCCTTCGTCGCGGGGCTCTCGGGAGTCAACGTGAGAGGACGGCCATCTTCAAAGGCCATCACCGACGTGCCTTTGAGCATCTCCGCATTCTCGCTCGACTCGAACACCGGGATGCTCGTACGCTTCGGATCGACCGCGATCGAATGCAGAATGTGGGTCGTAAATCCCTGGTTGGCGGCCGACAGGTCTCCCAGCTCGGACGTCAGTTCCGTGGACGCCGCAAAGATTGCAAACTGCCCCGCGAAGACGTACAGCATGATCGAGGCAAGGGCCACAAAAAGGACGACCGGCGCCAGTCCCATCAATAGATAGGTCACCACCAGCCGGTTGCGGACCTTCCACAGAAGCCGTCCGAAGACCCAGCGCCAGAGCAGCGGGATACAGAAGCCGATCAGCAGCAGGAGCGTGAAGAAGCTGAGTACCTCAAAGATCTCCCGGCCCTGCCCGGGCAGGGCGCGCCCAAAGCTGAGCAGCAGATAGATCACGAAGAGCCAGAACGCGATCCGGTGCACCTTCCCTTGCGGGGGGTCGCGGCGTACGCGTCGAAAAACCGCAATCTCAAAATTGCGAACGTGTCCCATCTGTAGAGTTGAGTGTAGCGGAGAGCCGGTGTGGGCAGAAGACTCATCCTTGGCAATAGACTCACGATTATTAAGTCTCCGCTTCCCCGCTGCCGCATCGCGGATTCTTATCCGCGGCCTTCCTCGCGCGCCCGCTCCACATCCGCCTCGTGGGCCAGCCGAAGCGTATACCGCGTGGCCGAAAGATGCGCGCCTCCCAGCAGCAGAAGCCCCGTCAGGAAAGCCCATAGCATCAGGCTCACCGAAACCGAGAACGGCCCGTAGGCGGATTCAAGATCCATGTGTGGAAGCACCAGCACGTAGAGAGTCTTCGCACCCTCCCACAGCAACCCCATCAGGACCGCGGTCGGCAGCACCGCCCGCACCGGGAGCTTGCGGTTCGGCAGCAGCCAGTAAATGAGGAAGAAGATGCCGATGCTGAATACCGCCGCAGAAGTCCGCAGGACGAGACCACCGGCGAGCCTCACGATGAGCCATTCAGTGTGATTGCGGAAGATCAGCTCCACCAGATGCGTCTGACCGGCGGTGAATGCCACGGAGAAGAGCGCCAGCAGCCCAACGGCAAAGGCCAGCCCCAGCGAAACCGCCTGGTTCAGCAGATACGACCGGTTCTCTGTCACGCCCCACACCCGGTTCAGCGCGACCTCCAGCGGCAGAAACACGCCGGTCGAGGAGATCAGCAGCGTCACGATCGAGATAACCTGCACCTGCCCGCGCGCATGCGCCAGCAGCCCCATGTTTCTCACCACAAAATCCTGGTGAGCCGGCAGGAAGTAGCGCAGCAGGTCGCTCAATACCGCATCCATTCCTGGAGAATGAAAAATCCGGCGTTCGATCGTCCAGACCATCACAATGAACGGAAAGAGTGAGAGGATCGTATTCGCCGCCACGCTGAAGGCGTAGGTGTGCACTTCGCTCTGCGCCAGGTAAAACGCAAGAGCCTTCAGCTGGCCGGCCAGGCCGGAGGGCGCGGGCCGAACTTCATGGGTTGTCTTGGGAATGTTCTGCAGTGAGCCTTCCATACGGGTCAAATCTGGGTATATCCCTGAGGTGTTTTCAGGGGTGCTCTTCTCTTCAGTATGCATTGGAGGGCCGTCGCAGCTTAGGCTACCCCCTCTTCGGGAAGCAGCACCGTACCAGAACTGCCCCTCTTCCCAAGTTACCTCACCATTACCTTTGACTTTCCTTTTTCGCTCATACGGGGGAATCGCTTGCGAAGGAAGTCAGGCATAATCCTGTTGTATTGGCAGAGGGACCGCTCTCCTTCTGGCGACGAGCGTCAGGACATTCCAAAGTGCCGTTCAAAGCTTTTCGGGCCTCCGGATATTGTGTCCGGATCAACGCAACCAGCATGAACCCCGCAGGAAGAGGTTTTCCCGCGGACGGCCTAGACCGTAGAATCTGTGACAGCGCATCTCGTTTCGCTATCTGAGATTCCAAAGACCGGTGAGTGTTGAAATCTTTCTTTTGCGAGCGTGACATGAAGAAGTTCCTCAAACTGCCTCTCCTTACTCTGGGCCTGGCCCTCGGTATGAGCACTGCTGCTCACGCTGATCCGTCCTGGTGGGCTCCGAGCCCTCCGCCTCAGTCCCCGTCACCGGCAACCGCTCCTGAAGTCGACCCTGGCCTCGCGGTCAGCGGTATCACCCTGCTTGCCGGGACCCTTACCGTTCTCCGCGCCCGGCGCCGTAAGTAAGCAGCCGGACCGTCTCTGCTTTTGCTCTCGATGCGTGCCTTGACCGGGATCCTTCGTGCCCAGTCAAACTCCGAGTCAAGGCCGCTGTTCCGCCTGCCTGAGACCTATCTCGGTCGTCTGTACCTGCTGGCCGCCCTCATCACGGCGGATTGCCTCCTTCTGGCCAGCGTTCCAAGACGCGCCCCCATCTTTGGCATCATCGCCCCCTTCGCCGTCGTCAGCTTCGCTGTCTTTGTCGGATTGGGCCGCCGTCGTCTCAGGACTCTCGCAGAATCCCTTCCCTTCCGCCGAGGCTGGTTTTTCTGGCATCTTGCCGGCGTACTCTCCATCTACCTGATGTACTGGATCGCGCCCCGCGGTCCGAAGTACCGCCCGTACGCGCCGCTTGCGCATATCGTCGCGACCACCATCGTCTCCGCCGCCGTCATCCTGCTTGTCTTTGCCTGCATTCCGCTGCGCGCCTGGATGCGTGCGCTCCGCGCGACGAATCCCTTATGGCTGCTTTCCCTCGTCGCCGGCCTCACCGCGGCGCTGATCCGGCAACCCATGCAGAGCCTCTGGGATACATCGACGCTGCCTCATGGAAGAATCCTTCAGATCGTGGCCTTCCGGGCTGTGCACTTTCTGCTCAGCCCGATTCTGCCCGGTGTCGTGGTCGATCCCACGACCTTTATCGTCGGCACCTCCCGCTTCGCTGTTTCGATCGCCGAGCAGTGTTCCGGTATTGAGGGCCTCGGCCTCGTCCTGGTCTTTACCTGCGCGTGGCTGCTCTATCTGCGCCGCGAGACCCGCTTCCCGCAAGCCTTTCTCCTCATCCCGCTCGCGCTCGTTGCCGTCTGGACTCTCAACATCCTGCGCATCGCAGTGATTATTCTCATCGGCAACGCCGGCGCTCCTGCCATCGCCATGGTCGGCTTCCATTCCCAGGCCGGGTGGATCGCCTTCACGCTCGTTTCCCTGGCTTTCTCCATGGCGACGACCCGCATTCCATGGTTCCAGAAGCAGCGCGTAGCAGTCCCGGAGGCCATTGATTCGGGCTCAGTTCCAATGCTGACAAGCGAGCGAACCACCGGCGCAGAATCTCCTGCTACCGCCGCGTACCTCGTTCCCTTCCTTGCCATCCTGGCAGCGTCATTTGTCTCGCGCGCGGCATCCGGATATTTCGAGTGGCTCTATCCGCTGCGGTTTCTCGCCGCCATCGTCGCGCTTTGGGCCTTCCGTTCCGAGTACCGGAAACTTCAATGGAACTTCGGCTGGATGTCGCCTCTCGTCGGCGCCGCCGTATTCGCGTTGTGGATCGCACCGGAGTTTCTCTCCTCTCAACATGAGACGAGCCGTCTCGGTTCGGACCTCGCCACGCTCACGCCCAGTGCACGCTTCGCGTGGATCGCCTTCCGCTGTGCCGCCGCCGTCATCACCGTGCCTATCGCCGAAGAGCTCGCCTTCCGCGGATATCTCGCCCGGCGTCTTATGCGCCGCAACTTCGAGAGCGCTTCCCTCGCCCGGCTGACACCGCTCTCGATTGTGATCTCTTCCGCGATCTTCGGCGCATTGCACGGCGCGCAGTGGATGGTCGGCATCTTCGCCGGCGTTGCCTTTGCGCTGCTCGCGCGCTGGCGCGGACGCATCGGCGACGCAGTAATCGCGCACGCCACCAGCAATGCACTCCTCGCTCTATGGGTATTGGTCCGTCACGACTGGTCGCAGTGGTAGTGAACCAGTAAAACGATTTCGCTCGGCCCTCTTTCGAGCGAGTACCGACGGACATTGACCTTCCGTAATCAATTCATTCTTAAGCCATAGAGCTGTAAATTTTTCTTGCTTCGCCGTTCGTTTCCTGCCATAACAGGAGCACCCATAACTCCTTCGGGAGTTATAGGTTCCCTGAGAGGCCAGTCTTCTGCAGGAGTAACTTTCGGCGTTCAACACTGCCACCTGATACACGCTGCTGCATGGCTATCGGCTACGGTCGCCGTCGCCCCATCCGTGTATCCCAGGCTTTGTTGATCACGCAAGACGGATCTGCCCAACATAAGGAGTCGATGTTATGGAACGTGGCGTAGTGAAGTGGTTCAACGGCGCAAAAGGCTATGGGTTTATTCAGCGGTCCACCGGCGAAGATGTATTCGTGCATTTCTCCGCCATCCAGGACACTGGATACAAGACATTGAATGAAGGCGAAGCCGTCGATTTCGAGTGCCAGCAGGGACCGAAGGGTCTCAACGCGGCAAACGTCGTTCGCGGCAGCTAATTCCAAGACGGCGGCAGCTGTCTCAGTCGTCCATCTCGTCTTTATTCCTCCCCAATGACTTATCGAAGGAAACGACGATAGGCCGGACATATACCTTTTGCGGCCTCCATCAGGAGGCCGTTTGTGTTTTCTCTCCGAGCTGTTCCAGAGCCCATGCGGCGGCGTTGCGCAGCCCTTCGTCCTCCGTGCCCAGCCATGCACGCAATTGCGGCAGATATTCCTCCCGCCCGCTGTTCCCCATGGCGATAGCCACGTTGCGCAGGAAGCCATCGTATTTCGCGCGCTTGACCGGAGAGCCGAAGAACCACCGCCCGAAATCCGCCTCGCTCATCGCTCCCAGCCAGTCGAGCGCCGGATTCATCAGCTCCTGCCTCGGAATCAGCTCCGCATCATTCACCAGCGGAGCTTTCCGGTTCCACGGACAAACCTCCTGGCAGATATCGCAGCCGAAGACATTTCTTCCGATTCCTGTCCGCAGATCGACCTCGCCTTCTCCGCCCTCGATCACGCCACGCTTTTCGATCGTGAGATACGCGATACACCGCGAAGCGTCCATCCGGTAGGGCGTCAGCGCATCGGTAGGACATGCATCGATACAGCGCGTGCAGCTGCCGCAGCGGTCCTGCGCCATCACCGCGACGCTGTCCTCTGCGACCTCGAGCGAGGTCATCAGCACACCGAGAAACATCCAGGAGCCCTTGCCCTGGCTGATCATGCAGGTGTTCTTGCCCGTCCAGCCCAGCCCGGCGTAGCGCGCATACACGCGCTCGACAATCGGGCCCGTATCCACGAAAGCCCGCGACTCGAAGGGTCCATGCTCCTGCTGAAGACGGTCTTCAATGGCCTTGATTCGCTTCAGCAGGACCTTATGGTAGTCGGACGGCCGCAACCGTTCGTCATCTTCGCCGCCCTGCTGACCCGCCTTCTGTCCGGACCAGGCATACCGTGCGATCCATGCGCTTCCTCCCGGCGCGGGATCGATCGATCGCACTGGAGCGCCGTTGTAGTTGGCCGCGCAAACGATCACCGATTTCGCCCAGGGGAAGACAGCCCGTATCGAACTGCGTAATAGCTCTCCGTCTTCATTGCGGCGCTTCAGATACTCCATTTCGCCTGCGGCCCCGGAGGCGATCCAGTGCTCGAAGCGCTGGCGCTCCTCTGCCGACTGCGCGGAATCTGCGGGTGGGACCTCGGCCACGCCCCCAAGGGAAAAGCCGCACTCCTCGGCCAGCCTTTGAATGTGTTCCCGCCGCAGTTGCATTCTCTCAGCCTGCCATAAGCGTGAAATTCGTGTTCCCGGAGCGCTCCCTCAGACATTCCCGGATTGCTCTTTCCTAAGCGCTTTCTTACACTTGAACTTAGAAGCACTTTTACCTGACCTCCGCTCCTTCCCCCTTTCCACGCGTGCATATCGCCGTGTAAACGACTAACGAACTTTTTCGATCAGGTTATATAGAGCCCATGCGCATACTCATCACCGGAGTCGCCGGTTTTCTTGGATCCCACCTCGCCGATGCCCTGCTCGCCGAAGGGAACAGCATTATCGGCGTTGACAACCTTTGCACCGGCTCACTTGCCAACCTGCGCCACCTCGAGCACGAGTCGCGCTTCGAATTCCGCGAGGTGGACATCTGCAAGCCCTTCGATCCCGGCGCGGTCGATTACGTCTTCAACTTCGCGTCCCCTGCCAGCCCTGTCGACTATCACCGCCTCGGTGTGGAAACACTCGACGTAGGCTCGAATGGAACCCGTAATGCACTCGAAGTCGCGAAGAAGTACAGCGCGAAGTTCCTTCACGCCTCCACCTCCGAGTGCTATGGCGATCCCTCCGTCCATCCGCAGACGGAAGACTACTGGGGCAACGTGAACCCCGTCGGCCCGCGCTCGGTCTACGACGAGGCCAAGCGCTTCTCCGAGGCCCTGACCACCGCCTACAACCGCTATTACAACGTCGATACGCGCCTGGTCCGCATCTTCAACACCTACGGACCGCGCCTGCAGAAGAACGATGGCCGCGTGATCTCGAACTTCGTCGTCCAGGCGCTGAAGGGGGAAGATCTCACCGTCTACGGCGAAGGCAACCAGACGCGCAGCTTCTGCTATGTCGCCGACGAAATCGCCGGTATCCTCGGCCTCTCACGCTCCGACGAGCACACCCCGGTCAACATCGGCAACCCACATGAGTGGACCATCCTCGAGTGCGCCAAGGCCGTGCTCAAGGTGACCGGCTCGAAGAGCAAGGTCATCTACCAGCCGCTGCCGCAGGACGACCCCATGCAGCGCAAGCCCGACATCTCGAAGGCCCAGCGCCTCTTCGGCTGGGAGCCCAAGATCGACCTCGAGACCGGCCTAAAACTCAGCCTCGAGTACTTCCAGTCCACCATCGATCAGGAAGCCGCCAAGGCCTGACCACACACCGCCCCGCGCCGTCACAGATGAGCGCGGGGCTTTTCATTGCAACCGGCCCGATCCTGATCACCGGGAGCATCCTTCAGCCGGATTGCGTGCGCGATGTGCACCAGGACGCCGGAGCCCGGACAGCCAGTCCTTTCAATCCCTAAAAGTTTTCTTTATGCTTGCAGTAACTTTTGCAAGCGAAAGATCTGCCCACGACTTTCCCGGCAACTTCCCTCTGTTGTCTGCGCTTGAAGTGTCACCGGCCGGTCTTCTTCGCGGATGAGGATGCGAGCCGGGCATGGATTTTGAGCAACTACGCACGTTTCTGGAAGTCTGTCGCCTGCGGAGCTTTTCCCGTGCGGCAGAAAAGCTGATGGTCACACAGCCGGCCATCTCCGCCCAGATCCGCACGCTCGAGAATGAAGTCGGAGCTCGTCTCTTCGACCGTGATGGTGGGAAGGTCACCTTCACCGCCGCGGGCAAGGTCTTCGAACCCTTCGCCGAGCATTGCCTCCAATGTCATAACCACATCATGGTGGCCATCGGCGAACTGCATCGCTCGCCGCGCGGCGAAATCTCCGTCTCGGCCAATGAAGCCACCAGTCTTTATGTTCTGCCCACGGTCTTCGCGCAGTTCAAGCGCCAGTATTCGCGCGTGGGGCTTAGCATCGTCCGCGCAGACCGCGCCCGTACGCTCGAATCCGTGCTCAACCGCGAAGTCGATTTCGGCGTCGTCTCCCTGCCGCTGAAAGATCCCAGGCTGCTCGTCGATCCCATCCATCGCGACGAAATCGTCCTCGTCGCGCCCAAGAATCACTCGCTGGCCGCGCGTGACTCGGTAAAGTTCCCTGAGATTCTTCAGCACCAGCTGCTGCTCCCCAAGCAGGGACGCCAGCGTGAACTCATCGAAGACCTCTTCCGCAGCTACGATGTGCATCCCCGCGTGGCCATGGAAGTCGAATCGAGCGAGCTGCTCAAGCGGCTGATCGTGGCCGGTCTCGGCATGGGCTTCCTGCCGCGCAGCAACGTGACGACGGATGAGAAGGCGGGTCTCGTGCAGTTGATTCGCCTTGAAGGCGTGCGCCTCAGCCGCGAACTCGCCCTCGTCTTCCGCAAGGACAAGACACTAACCCGCGCTGCGCATGCGTTCCTTGAGATCGCGACCGGCCGCGCGCGTCCTCACACGCCACCGGCTCCGCCCACGGCGAAAGGACGCCAGGCGAAGTAGCCCGTCGACGCCTCGCACAACAAATTCCAGAAACAAAAGAAGCCGCCCAGGTCTGAGACCTGGGCGGCCTTTTCGTGCACAAGTGAACTATTGAATGGTCATCTTCACGGTTGCCGTCTGCGCCGAACCCATATTGCTCGGAGGCGTCGCGGTTACGGTAATCGTGTAGCTGCCTTTGGTTGCAGTGTTCACAGGAGTATCTCCGCATCCTGTCAGACCCGCCGCGCCGCTGATCAACAGCACCAGCAGCGAGAGCATGCCCAGGAAGCGTCGGCGTGTCTTGCGGCCGATGAAGAGACCAGCCAGGGCCGCAAGGCTGAGCGCTCCCGAGGTGAACGGACTCGACAGCGGTCCTGCAGGCGTCTCCAGTGCCGACTTCGCCGTGGTCGTGGTGACCACCAGCGTCGCCGTTGCCTGGCCGCCGCCGGTCAGGGTTACGCTGCTCGGGCTTACGGAGCAGGTGCTGTCCGCCGGCGCACCGGAGCAGGCCAGCGAGACTGCGCCGCTGAAGGTTTCATTCGCCGCCAGCGCCAGCGTCACAACGCCAGTCTGCCCACGCGTCACGCTCAGCGTCGTCGACCCCGCGGAGAGCGAGAAGGCTGGAGTCAGCGCGGAGACAGCCACAGCCGTAGCCGAAGACGTTGCCGGGTTGAAGTTGGAGTCGCCGGTGTAGACCGCGGTAAAGCTGTGCGAACCCACCGCCAGAGCACTCGAAGAGAAGGTTGCCGTACCGCTCGAGATACCCACCGTCTCCAGCAGCGTGGAACCGTCGTAGAAGGAGATCGAGCCGGTCGGCGTCGGACGCGAGCTCATCGCTGCGCTGATGGTCGCGGTAAGCGTCACGGACGAGCCGAAGGTGCTGGAGGAGGCCGAGCTCGTCAGCGCCAGGTTCGTGCCGCCCTGTCCGAGGTAGAGAGCCGCACCGTAGCCGGTCTGCACGATGAAGTCTGGCGCGTTATCCGAATAGAAGCTGCCCTGGAAGACATTTTCGGAATCGAGCGACTCCAGCGTGTTGACAGGCGGCGCAAAGGCTCCGCCGCCCTCACCCAGCAAGGTCGCAAGACCGTAGTAGGTCTTCGGCTGGCCGGGCGTGTTGTAAAGCGCGAGCACCAGGTCCGGAATGCCGTCGCCGTTTACGTCCGTCAGCAGGCCGCTCAGGAAGAAGTTGTCGTTGCCGATCTGCGAAGGTGCGCCGAAGGTCAGATCGCCGTTGCCCGGAAGCAGAAGAGCACCGGCAGTGACGTAAGCATCCGTGTCAGTGACCTCACCCTCGGTGAGCAGGATGAGATCCGGCTTGCCGTCCTGGTTATAGTCGCCCGCGATCACCTGACTCACGGCGTAGTTTGTGTTCACCGATGTGCCTGCGCCGAAGGTGCCGTCACCGTTGCCCGGAAGCACGTCGACGGCAAAGGTGCCGCCCACCTGGAAAGGCTCATCGTTGAGGATGAGGTCCGGCATGCCGTCCAGATTCACGTCGCTGATCGCAGCCGAATAGAGCTCCGTACCGTATGCCGTGAAGACCGGCGCGTTGAACTTGCCGCTGCCCGCATTCAGGATCACGAAGTATCCGGAGGCGTTGCTGCCCGTGCTGCCGCAACCGGCGTCACCGGGATACGTGATGACGATATCCGTTGCGCCGTCGCCGTTCAGATCGCCAGCCGCGGCATAGGTCAACTCGCAGCTCAGGGCAGGCAGCCCAAGAGAGACAGGCGCCTGGAAGGTGCCGTCACCATTTGAGAACGCGACCGAAGCTGATCCGTCGCTGCCGGCGATCAGCAGATCCTGCAGGCCGTCGCCATTGAAGTCCGCCTGGACCGGCTGAACATAGCCAAGGTTCGTGAGTTGGCTCGCAGTCAGCCCTACTTTATAAGTGAAGTTCCCCTTGCCGTCGCTCAACGCGCTTTCGATCGCACCATTCTCGTCGACAAAAATCGGGCTGGTTACGCCCTTCCCCTGCACGTCGATCGCATCCTCAAGATCGATGTCGAATGGAGACTGCAGCGTGTCCAGCGAGGAGACCATCGTATCCGCGCCATCGAAGCTGCCCTTGCCGTTGCCGGTGTAGAGCGAGAGCTGCTTGTAATCCCCACCCAGGCTTGCGATATCTGTAAAGCCGTCGCCGTTAAAGTCGGCCAGCGCGAGCCCCTGGATGCCGGTCGCATCCTGCACGTAGAGACTGCCCTGTCCCGGATGCGTGAACGTTCCATCGCCCTTGCCCGGCCAGATGCTCAGAGGTCCGTCGGACAGAATCATGTCCGGCACACCGTCGCCGGTCACATCGGCATAGACGTACTGGCTGGCCGAGCCGGCGTTCGGGGTCTCAGTCACGGTGCCAAATGAGCCGTTGCCCTCACCCAATACCGCGTAGATGTTGGTGTCACCCGCCGTGTCCATCGAGTCCGCGATCAGATCGGGATTGCCATCGCCATTAAGATCGGTGATCTGCACACCCGCGGAGGTCACGATGAGAAACGGGAAGCCAGGAATCGGCGCAACCGGGACCGTGATCGGATCGTTTGCATTGATTGCCGAGAAAGTACCGTCGCCGTTGCCGGTCGAAACCGAGACCACGATCTGGCCGGATGACTGCGTAAGGTATTCCTCGAATTCGAGGGCGATATCGAGCTTGCCGTCCTTGTTGATATCGCCGAGCGTGATGCCGTAGTTCGCAGTGAACTCGACCGTGGCCGGAACGCTGACCGTCTGCGTGAGAGCCGTCGTAGCATTTGCGAAGGTGCCGGAACCGGTGCCGAGATAGCTCTGCACGGTGACGTTGCTCGGCTGGTTGAAGTCGGAAGCGACCGTCACCGCATCCGGAATGCCGTCGCCGTTCACATCGCCAATCGCAATCGAGCCGATCTGGCCATAGTTGCTGTTGAGAGAAGTCTGTATCGGCGAAGAGAAGGTGCCGTTCTTCAGGTTCAGATAGGTGAGAAGCAGGTTGTTCTCTGCGTCGAAGACAACAATATCGGTGTAGCCGTCATTGTTGACGTCCGCCGCGAAGGACTGCTCTACCTCGGTGGAGGAGTAGTTCGGGTTAGTGTAGGACGCAATCGCCGCGAAACTGCCGCTGCCGTTGTTCAGCAGAATATTCAGCGTGCCGTCGTTGAGGACCACCGCCGCATCGGGCTTGCCATCCTTGTCATAGTCGGCCGTCAGCACCGCGGAGACACCGCAGTTGTAGGGATCGACATTACACGAAGATTCGAGCCGCGCCGGCACATACGCCGGAGTCAGATAGCCTCCGAAGTTCGGCACCGTGAGGCCGCTCGAAGCCATGCTGGTAATCGCATCGCTGACCGCGTTCTGAGCGCTCTTCGCAGAGACAGCCTTCATCCGCTGTGCGATCTGCGGGAGAAAGATCTTCTGCATCGGCGTGCGCGCCTTGAGTGGCGCTGTCTTCTGTACCGTGGTGACAGATGTCGGATGCGGCGGTATCAGCCGCGTGGGCGTGGTGGCAGCAGCTGCGATTCCTGCGAACGCAGCCAGATGCAATGCGAAAAAATGCCTGAGCTTCTTCGACACAGTGGCCTCTCTCAGCGAAGAAAATGTGGAGAAATGGTGGGGATGGAGCGGCGTGTGCAGGCGAACCTGCACACGCCCTTAGTTCACTGTCAGCGTGACTGCCGTGGAGCCGGTGATCTTGCCAGTTGCCGCGTCCGTACCCGTGACCGTCACCGTGTAGGCGCCGGCTGTCGTGCCCGTGGAACCGCCGCTGCTGCCGGAGCCCGAAGATGATCCGGACCCGGTGCTCGAAGTGGAGGAAGACCCGGCGCCGCAACCCGTGATGGCTACTGTTCCAATCAGCAGAACGAGGGCCCCCAGATACCCAGCCCACCGACGACGGCGCGGAAGCCCCAGGAAGAGCAGGGTCGCAAGCGCCGTCCCTGGAATTCCGAAGCGGATCGCCCGCACCGCTCCGCTGGTCGCAGGTGTGGTCGTCACGGTGAGTGTTGCCGAGGCTGCGCTGCTGCCGGACACCGTCACCGAAGTCGGCACACTGCATGTCGGCGCATCGGTGGGGCTGGTCAGCGAGGTTGTCACTGCGCAGCTCAGATTCACCGCGCCAGTAAAGCCGCCCGCAGGTGTCACGCTGATCGTCGACGTGTTCCCCGTAGTCGCGCCCGGAGCAATGGTGATGCCGCCGCTGTTCGCCAGTGTGATGCCCTGCTGCGTCGAGACAGGCGATGTCACCGTCAGGTTCACCGTTGCGGTCTTGGTGATCTTGCCAGTCGAGGCGTCCGTTGCAGTCACCGTGATCGCATAGCTGCCTGCGGTAGTGGTGCTTTCAGTCACCGCCGTGAGAGCTGCAGTCATCGGTGTCGTGCCGGTGATGTTTACTGTCGAAGGAATGCTGCAGGTTGCAGGGTTGCTGGCGCTCGCCGGCTCACTCGACACTGCGCAGCTCAGATTCACCACGCCGGTAAAGCCGTTCGACGGAGCCACCGTAATCGTAGAGGTGTCGCCCGTGGTTGCGCCTGCCTGCACGTTGATCGAACCGGTAGTGGTCAGCTGGAATGCGGCTTCAGCCACCGTCAGCGTTGCAGTTCCGGTCGAGCCGGCATAGTTGTTGTCACCACCGTAGGTCGCGGTGATGGTGTTGGTTCCCGAAGCAAGGCTGCTTCCCTGCAGGGTCAGCGTGATGGCAGCGGCCACGCCCGTGTCGCCGTAGCTCTGCTGCAGTGAGCTCGTAGTTTCGACGGTCGTACCGTTCACCGCGATCGTCAGCGTGCCCGTGGGATACGCGCCCACGCTGGACGTGTTCACCTGGATCGTGATCTTGTCCGACTGCGTGGAACTGAGCGAGGTGGATGCGGGCACAACCGCAACCGACGTCACGCCCTTCACCACCGTGAAGTTCACCGGGGTGCTGCTGCTGGCGTTGTAGCTGGCGTCGCCCGAGTAGTTCGCCACCAGCTTGTGCGTGCCGGGTGCGAAGACTCCCGTATACGCCGTGCTCGGGCTCTCGAAGAACGCCTCGTTCGTCTGGTTGATGCCGAGCGCAGCGCCGACAGCCGTGCCGTTATCCGTCAGAGTGACCGTGCCGGTCGCAATGCCCTGCGTGCTTGCACCTTCCGCCTTGCCCTGGATCGTGGCATCGGCGAGCAGATACGAACCGTAAGGCACATTCGAGAGACTGGTGAGCGGCGTAGTCGTATTGTCCGCGCTGTAGAACGTGGTGGAGAGGTTCGTCGTGCTGTCTTCCGCGTTCACCGTGACCTGGATTCCCGGGTCCGAGGTGCTGGCCGCATCCGAAGTATCGCCACTGTACTGCCCGTAGACCGTGTAGGTACCGCCGGGCAGCCCGTTATAGCTGATCGACCCCACACCGCCAGTCAGCGGGATGGCGATCTGTCCGTTGTTCAGCACGCCGTTGGTGTTCTCGTTCGCCGTATCCACGATTGCCACAGCGCCCGTCGCCGTCGTGGGCGAGACGTTTGCCTTGAAGGTGAGCGACGTGCCGTGCGTGACCGTGAGGGAAGACATCGATCCGTTGATGGTGAATGCCGTGCTGGTGCTGGCCAGCGTGGCCGATGCCCAGTTGTTTACCAGCTGCGTCGCATCCACGCTGCCCAGGCCCGATGCAAGGTCGTATCCCGTGCCCGCGTCATAGCCGGTCAGGAAGCCGTTGTCGCCGCAGTTGGGCGAACCGCTGGCGCACACCACCGAATTGTCGCCCTCAGTAATGTCGTGGAAGATCGTGGAGTAGTTCGACTGCGCCAGCTGGTAGAGGACGTAGTTCGCCTGGCCCAGGCGCGAGCCGGTCTTCTGCTCGATCAGCGCCAGCATGCCTGCAAAGGCCGGGGCCGCTGCCGAGGTTCCACCCACGCCGGTGAAGGTCGAGCTGCTGGTGAACTGCCCATCCGTCGTCTGGCAGTCCGCACCTGTACCCTCGCTGCCTGTGGCCTGGGGATCGGCGCAGATGACCCACACCGCACCATAAAGGCCGTTCGCCGCGAGGAACGAGACGTCAGGAATATCGCGCACGCCGTCGGTCGGGGTAAGCGATCCCTGAAAGGCGGGCTTCGCATAGCCGCTCTGGCAGGTCACCGAACCGTCCGCATTCGTCACCGAGTTTACGCAGCTGCTCTCGCCGCCACTGCCCGCAATGATGTTCGTCCCGCCGTTGTCGAGCGCCACGTTCGAAGCCGTGTTCTCGTTGGGATAGGTGGAATCGTTCCACGGCTCTTCCGGAATATAGGAGAGCGCGGTCCGGTAATACGGCGAGACACCACTGGTCGGATTGCCGCCGCTCTCGTCCTGCACGTACGTTGTGAAGCCATTCAGCAGAACATCAAAATCCGTGCCACCCACCGCGATGTTGTAGGGCGTCGAGGCCAGGCCATTCACCGCAAGCCCGTTCTCTGCCTCGGTCGAAGCATCCGAATCGCAGCCGGCTGAGCCGCTGTCGCCCGCCGAGACCGTCACGCTGATGCCCTGGGCCGCGGCCTGCTGCATCATTTCGCTGATCAGCTGGTTGCCGGAGGTGCCGAATTCGGCCTCGCAGGCGCCAAAGCTGATGTTGAGGATGCTGACCGTGTTGTCGCTCACCGCGCGATAGATGGAGTCGATCAGTCCCGACTCCAGCTCCGTATCGGAGGACGTATAGAAGTAGACCTTCGCCTTGGGCGCGATGCCGCCGGCAACCTCGACGTCCAGCAGTGCCTCGCCCTCGTCGCCGTTGATGCCCGGATCGTTACCGTCCACGACGACCTGCGGCACATTCGCACTCGACGACGTCTCGTTCAGGAAGGCCACGCGGTAGTTCGTAACGTCGCCGATCGTGATGTTCGAGTCGCCCGCGACGCCGATGTTCACACCGGTGCCGTCATAGGTCGTGCCGGTATAAGCCGGATTCAGCGTGGCGTTCGGTGTGTCGTAGATCGTCGCCGCATCCGCTGGATCGACATATAAATAAGGATTGCCGCTGGAGTCGAAGAGCGTCAGATCCGGCTGAATCGCCTTGCTCGAAGTGTCGAAGTGCGCCTTCGAGCTGAACTTGGCCTGCGATACAGGACGGAAATCGTGCAACGGTCCAACGCCGGAGATCACGTTGCCGAGCGCTGCGGGAATCTGCGGATTGAGTGTGTTTGCGAAGTGCGACCTGCCGCCTACCTCGAAGACATGCATCGGCGTATGGAACGCCGATTCCACCTGCCCGAAGTCTCCCGAGAACTCGATCAGGTTGCGCGCGGGAGAGACCGACTCGACCTTCAGGCCTTCCGCGGCCAGCCATTGCTCCACCGTCGCAAGGTCCGCATCGGAGATGCCAAACTTCGTTCCGTATTCCGAGGGGGTGAGCCACTTGTGATAGCTGGCCGAATGCGGGTTCTGAACGTCGGCCAGGTACTGGGTCAGCGCCATCTGCTGGGCGCGGCTGCGCTTGAGGATCAGCTGCACCTTGCCGGTAGAAGTAGAGGCAGGCGCTACGCCCCGGTCATTTCCGGCCACAGCCAGCGGATGTACATTTCCGGGCAGTGTCACCAGCTTTGTATCTGAAACAGGAGCGGTAATGCGTGAGGCCACCGTCTGCGCCGACACCGGCAGGAGAGACGTGGCAAACAATGTGCCGAGCACAAGACCAGCAGACTTGATACATCTGAGCAAAGCCGGATAACACATAGACCGATCCTTCAGACACTGCCCCGGACAGGTTGCGGGCATACACACCGGAGGCCGGTGCGCGCTCGGAAACCTCGTACAGGGCATGGGGTCGTAATAATGTGGCACCAGCCTAAGAACCATCCGGTTGGAAGACAATGCAGGGAAGGTTTTGTTTTCCTAAAAGAAACCTCTCATCGGAAATATCCGGATATCAATCACTTACAACGAAATCTAGTAAGCACACCCGATGAAAACAGAATTCAACATCGTGTTAGAATTCGCATACCGCGAAGATTTTTTGGAGAATTTCACGATCCCGGGCGCGATCCGCCCTGTGTCGACGTCTATGCCGAAACAGGTATTCGCTTTCTCTGAGTACACATACGATTGCGATACCGGCACGCTGACGCGCAGGAATCGAAACACACGCCTGCCGGAAAAGACCGCGCGGCTGCTGGAGCTTCTCCTCGAACGCGCCAACTCCCTCGTAAGCCGCGAAGAGCTCCGCCAGAAGCTGTGGCCCGGCGAAGAGTTTCTCGATTACGACCAGGGCATCAACGTCGCGGTCAACCGGCTTCGCAACGTCCTTCGCGAAAGCTCACGCAATCCCCAGTTCCTTCGCACCATCCCCAAGCGTGGATACAGTTTCTGTGGCGACGTCCGCCTGCTGCCCGCCGAAGCTGCACTGCGATCAGCGGGCATCGCACCTGCAGGCCGCGCGTCGCGTGAGGCTGCGGAAGCCCTGCGCGATGTTCATGACGCACCGGAAACATCATCTTCCGGGAAGACAGTTCCCCTCCCCGCTTTCGCACGGAATTCCGCAATAGCTCCTCCACCGGAGATTCTCGTCCCTCAACCTGACGCTGCGTCTTCTTCCTCCGGAACCGCGCTGCCTGCCATCGCGCAACCGTCCGAACCCGCTCCGTGGGCAGTAGCCACAGCTGTCGTGCCCTCGCCGCAACTCCCCGTCGACCCGCCGCAGACTCGACATCGCCGGACAGGCTGGCTCGTTGCCGGACTTCTTCTTTTGCTGATCGTCGCCGGAATCGCCGGCGTGCTACTCCTGCGTCGCCATCCGGACGCCGCCCACATTCTCCGCCTGGGCATCGCGCCCCTCCGCGTCGAAGGCGGCGCGGATGCCCGCGAAGCAGCCGAAGACTTCCGCCTCCAGCTCAGCGACGCGGTCTCTCGTCTGCCCAGCGTCCAGGTGCCTGCTGCCGGCGCGTTCTCAACTTCGAACGCCACGGATATCCCCCACATCTCCAGCGAATTGCACCTCGACGACCTGCTGCTCGGCCGCCTCAGCCAGCAGGGAGACCAGTACGACCTGAAGTTCGAGCTGGTGCGCGCCACAGACGCGACGCACCTCGCATCCTTTGAATACAGCGGTCCGCGCAAGGATCTGCCGGCCATCAGCGACCGACTGCAGCAGGACATCTTCCACTACCTGCAATCGCGCGCCGCCACCGTGCAGACCATCAAAGGCAGCACCAACGATCCACAGGCCTACGAGCTCTATCTGCAGGGCGTGTATCACATGCTCGAGCGCGATCCCGAGTCGCTCAACCGCTCGATCGAAGAATTCCGCCAGGCCACGGCGCGCGACCCCAGCTTTGCAGCCGCGTATGCAGGAACAGCCACCGCCTATCTCAAGCTCAGCGCCTATGACACGTCCCCACGCGACGGCTTGCTGAGCAAAGCCGAGAGCTTCGCCGAAAAAGCAGTCAAGCTGGATCCCCTGTCCGCACAGGGCCACGCCGTACTCGGCTCAACCGCCTACAAGCAGGACCGGGACTTCAAGCGTGGCGAGGCTGAGCTGCGCAAGGCTATCCAGCTCGACCCTACCCAGGCCACCTACCGGGACTGGCTCTCTGTGCTCTTTGTCGAGGAAGGCCGTTTCGACGAAGCCCTCGAACAGCTCAACCAGGCGC
This sequence comes from Silvibacterium sp., assembly GCF_047605705.1. NCBI lineage: Bacteria > Pseudomonadati > Acidobacteriota > Terriglobia > Terriglobales > Acidobacteriaceae > Silvibacterium > Silvibacterium sp. Next base: position 39,291 of record NZ_JASGFD010000021.1, read on the forward strand.
AGACGAACGCGCCTTTCTGGCCGTCGGTCTATGCCATGGAGGGTTTGGTCGGCGTCTACGCCCGGCGAGATCCTATCGCCCTGCGCGCCGCCCGCCGCTATGTCGACCTGCTCCCCGACCTGCCCATCGCGCACAACACGATGGCATGGGTCTACTTCGAAACCGGGCACTATAAGGAAGCGATCGACGAGTGGCACCAAATGGCGCTGCTGCAGAACAATACCGAGCGCGCCGAACTGGAAACCCGCGGCATGGAGGTCTTCCGCACCGGAGGCATCCGCGCGTATGCGGAGCTGCGCCTCGATGCCATCCGCAATCAGCGCGGCGTGGGACAGGTGAACGACTTTATGCCGGCCGAGTGGTATGCCTGCGCAGATAAACGCGAGGAAGCGCTCAACGAGCTCGATCATCTGGCTGCGGCCAACGATGCCTATATGCTCCACGCGGGCGTCGATCCGCTGTATGACTCCTTCCACCAGGACCCACGCTTCCTCGCCATTCTTTCCCGCGCCGGCGTGACCATTCCTCCATCCCTTCGGAACGTAAACTCACACCTCTGCGGAAACTGAGCGCTCTTACGGCGCCAGCTTCAGCCGATCTGCTTCACCATCTGCTGAAACCGCGGTTCTTCGCGCAGGACATCGAAGCGCGGGTCCACAGAGATCCATGGCAGTTCAGCCTCCTTCGCCGCAAAACCCGCCTCCAGCTTCTCGAGCGCGCCGTCACGATCCCCCATGGCAACCGCCAGCACCGCCTCGCGAAGATAACTCAGTCGCGGCGTACGGCCTCCGGCAGAACTCTCGGCCATAACTCGCTTCGCGGCATCGAGCCTGCCCGCGGCGGCATAGACCTCTGCAACCGTCGCAGTCATCAGGGTATGGCGCGCATAACGCTCCTGCATGGAGTCCGCGAGCGAAACAGCCTCGCCATACCGTCCCAGTTGAACCAGAGATAGCGCCTGGTAGGCATAGACCTCAGCCGGCATCGTGCCATATCGCCCAGCCTGCTCGAAGTGATGAAGGCCGGCATCGTAGCGTCGCGCCATGAAGAAGAAATACGCGACAGCGGCCTTATAGCGATGAGAAAAAGAATCGAGCTTCTCGCTTTGCACATAGTTCGGCCATGCCTGTTCGAAACGCCCGCGGCAGGTGAGGAAAGCGGCATATTGCCGAAGTGCGGAGTGATTCGCGCGCAGTTCGAGAGCATCGCCGAAGGTGGCCTCGGCTTCCTGCCAGCGCCATTGCAGGGCCTGTGCGCAGGCGAGCGCCGAATGCGCATCCCCCATCTCGCGGTCCAGCTCCAGCGCCCGCAATGCCGAACTCTGCGCCTCGGCAACCATGTTCTGCGAATCCGGAACCCCGCGCTGCGAGAGCCAGATCAGGCTCTGCGCAACTCCACAGTGAGCGCGGGCATTGTCCGGTGAGATCTCCGCCAGGCGCCGAAAACTCTGTACGGCCTTGGGCAGATCGGCGAGAGAACCCTCCTCTAACAGCTCCTCCGCAGCCAGCAGCTCCGGGTAGACAGCGACTTGCACCGGGGTGGGAAGTCCCTCGTCGATGCGCGCCGGAGACAGCCTTGGGGCGATCCTCGTCATCAGGGCGGAGACGACACGCTCCTGAATGTCGAAGAGGTGGATATCGGGCAGGCTGCCGTTTTCGGTTAGCACATCGAAGCGCTGTGACCAGATGCGGAGACCTTCCCCGTTCACCAGCCGTGCATGAATGCGAAGGCGTCCCTCCGCATGCTGCACCGTTCCGTCAAAGACAAAATGAACCCCAAGTCTTTTTGCGAGCGAAGGAATGTCCGCCGCCTGCGCGGTGAGCTGTGAGATCGAACTGGCCGCGATCACGCGGCAGCCGTCGGCTCGCATCAGGGCATGCACAAGCTCGTCACTGATACCGAGCGCGCAGTCGTTGGCCAGCCGCCCTTCGGACAGCGGTAAAAACGGAAGCACGGCAAGCGAAACCCTGCCATCGTTCCTCATGATCGGAGCTCCGCTGTCGAGTGTGCTGCTATGCCGGAATACAGGGATATAGGAACCCGGGCGGAAGTAGATGTAGACCGGATTTTCCCTGCCTTCGCCCTGGTAATACTCCTTGAGCTTGCCGCGCAGCCGCCGCGCCTCCGTCCGCACAATGGAGTCCTGTGTGGGGTTATAAGAGGCACGGCGTTCATAGACCTGCGTGCCGATCACGGCTTCCTTGAGCGATTCGTGCTCGCCCTTCAGTGTCTCCTCGACGGTGAAGCGCAGGAATCGTCCGAGGCGCTCGGACTGCAGGAACAGCGGGCTGCCCAGAATCCTCTCGAGCTCGGCGCGGATGTCCGCCGGAGAAATAGTGTTGTTGTCCAAACGTTGCAACCTCGGGCTGGTACGGGAATTTGAGTGATCCCGGTACGGTGCCATTCTATGCGCCCCGAGCTGTTTGCCCTACCCTTCGTTGCCGGCTGCTCACCGTGAGATCACCTTTGCTCACGCTGCATAATTCCCGTTCCGCGAAGAAAATCCAGAGAAGCGGAATATGAACAGTGCGGCAAAGCCGAATGTGCTGGCGCTCGTCCCAGTAGCCACGCAGGCTCGGATAGCCCAGTCGCTGGCTCCGGTGGTGGGGCAGATTTCGTTCTGCTCCGACGCGTCGGAGATCTCTCATATGCCGAAGAACTGCGCCTGCTTCGATGTGTTGATCGTGCCGGCGACTTTGCTTGAAGAGGAATCATGGCCGACATGGCAGAACCTGTGGCTCACCAACCCGCGCCAGACGATCCTCGCCTATACCCCACGTGCCGACTTCCACATGTGGTCCAGCGCACTCGAGCAAGGGTGCTATGACCTCATCCTTGAACCCTTTCAGGAAGAGACACTGCGCGAATCCGTGCTTTGCGCTTACGCCAGCACTCACGGATTCGACACCTGATCTGCGGCGGCCTCGGCCGCGCTGAGAACCGACGCCATACCGCCGTAACCACTCGGAGAAACACGATGTTCGAGCGAATTGTTGTCGCCCTGAGCGAGGAGCCGCAGTCCCGGCGCGCCCTGCTCTCGGGTATTCGACTGGCCGCCGCCATGAAGTCCCATCTCACGGTGCTCTCTGTCGTCACCAGTCCACCGGCGTATACAGCTTTCGCCGTGGTGGTAGATCCTACAGCACCGGCTGATATCACGGACGACGAACGCTATGTCCACCAGACTCTGCACAACGAAGCACGTGCTCTCGCAACAGAACACGGCATCGAGGCCGCAAGCTACATCGTCGCCGGACGGGAAGTTATCAGCATCGTCGAGTTTCTCCGGGAGCACCATGCTGACCTGCTCATCCTCGGCCTGCACTCGCACACCAGTCACGTCTCGCGGCTCTGGAACTCCATCTTCAGCCTCGCGCAGGATGCTCCCTGCAGCATTCTCGGCGTGCACTGACCGCACACCTACGGTAAAGGAGTACCAGGTTTCATGTTGAAGCGATCGTGGATCATTCCCATCGTCGTATTGATCGTCGCTGCAGGACTGTTGTTTCTTATCAGCGACCGCTGGCTCTTCTGGGAAGGCAACCGCAGCCTGCAGTCCACGGATGACGCATACATCCGCGCGGATGTGACGCCGCTCAGCACGCGCATCTCCGGCACCGTTCGTACCATGGATGTCGGCGACTATCAGCAGGTCAAAGCCGGACAGACGCTCGTCGAGCTTGAAGACAACGATTATCGCGCTATCCTCGAAGAGGCAAAGGCCGCGCTGGCCGCCGCCGAAGCTTCGCTCAGGGATAACCAGGAAGCCAAGCTCGTCGCCGACGCGCAGATTCATGCAGCTGAAGCGGCCGAGCAGCAGGCCACCGCGGCAATGGATGCGGCAAAGGCAGGCGTCGCCGCGGTTGAGCCCCAGCTTCTCCGCGCCACGCTGGAGCAGCACCGCCAGGAAGCCCTCTACCAGTCGCAGGCCGCGACGCATCAGCAGATTGAAGCCGTCACCGCCACAACCGATCAGCTGAAGGCATCGCTGCAAAACAGCCAGGCGGATCTCGCAAAGGCGCAAGCCGCAATCGCCGCGAGCCAGAGCCAGGTGGAAGCTGCGCGCCGTCAGCGCGAATCACTCAACACGAAGGACGATCTCGACAAGGCAGACATCGAAGCCAAGAAAGCCGCCATCATCGTCGCGCAGGTCAATCTCGACTACACAAAAATTGCCGCGCCGACGGACGGCTTCGTGAGCGAGCGCCACGTCTTCGCAGGCCAGCTCGTCTCGCCCGGCACACAGGTCATCGACGTCGTCAGCAGCAACCCGTGGATCCAGGCAAACTTCAAGGAGACACAACTTGGCAACATGCGGCGCGGCGACAAGGCCGATGTGCGCATCGATACCTTCCCCGGCAAGACCCTGCACGGCACCGTCGAAGAAATCTCTCCCGCCTCCGGCTCACAGTTCGCGCTTCTGCCTCCGGATAACGCGACCGGCAACTTTACCAAGGTAGTGCAGCGCATACCCGTCAAAGTGGTATTCGATGCGGATCAACCGCTGATCGCTCGCCTGCGCCCCGGCATGTCCGCGATCGTAACGGTTCATCCCGGTACCGGATCCGAGGAGTCCTCGCGTTGAGCACGCCCCCTCGCACACCACAGGCGGGCGCACCCGCTCCTGCGTCTGCAATCACGTCGCATCCGATGATCGGCGTCATCGGTGTGCTCTTCGGCGCGATGATCTCCACCTGCCAGGGACGCCTGCTCAGCGTGGGGCTCGCCGATCTGCGCGGCGCGATGCATCTCGGGGTCGATGAAGCCTCGTGGATGGGCACGGCCTTCAATACCGCCACCATGTTCATCGGCCCGTTCTCTGTCTATCTCGGAGGCCTGCTCGGCCCGCGCCGCGTATTGCTCTGGTCGGCAGTCACGTTCACGATACTCACGCTCCTGCTGCCCTTCTCGCATTCGTTGTCCCTGACGCTTACGCTGCTCGTGCTTGCCGGTCTGACCGTCGGCACCTTCTATCCACTCACGCTCTCGTTCGTCCTGCGCAGTTTGCCCACGCGCTACATCCTCCTCGGCATCGCCATGTATGCCATCGATATCGTTTTCACCACGAACATGGCGACCGCGCTGGAAGCCTGGTTCATGGACAACCTCTCCTGGCGATGGATCTTCTGGAGCAGCACGGCTGCCACGCCGGTCATGATCCTGCTCCTGCACTTCGGCATGCCGCATCAACCTCTGCCAAAGCCCGAGCCCGGCAAACCGCCCATCAGCTGGCGAGGATTTCTGTACGCCAGCATCGGCGCAGCTCTGATCTATGTCGGACTCGACCAGGGGCAACGCCTCGACTGGTTCCACTCCGGCGTGATCGATGCGTACTTCATCACTGGACTCTTCCTCGTCACCGTTGCAGTGGTCCGCCATTTCTCGCTGCCCAATCCGATGGTGCACTTCCAGTTTCTGCGGCGGCGCAACACGCTGCTGCTCAGCCTGGTTCTCGTAAGCTTCCGCTTCGTCATGCTCGCCACTGTGGTCAGCATCCCGAACTTCCTCGGCACCATCCACGGCTATCTCCCACTCCAGACAGGAAACGTGCTGCTCTGGGTCGCGGTGCCGCAGTTCGTGCTTGGCCTCGTGGCCATGGGTCTCATGCGTCTGATCGATCCGCGACTCATCCTCACCGCAGGCTTCGCGCTGGTGGCCTGCGCCTGCGTCTTCAACATGCAGCTTTCCTCTGTCTGGTCAGGCGAGACGTTCCTCACCTCGCAAATAGTCCTCGCCATCGGTCTGCCTATGGCCTTCAATGCAATGGTCGGTTCACTCGTGCTCGAACTCATCAATACAGGCGCACTCAAACGCCCGATCGACACACTCACCTTCGCCGGATTCTTCCAGACCGTACGCCTGATGGGCGGTGAGATCGGCAGCGTGTGCATGGTGCGCTTCATCGCAGTGCGTGAGCAATTTCACTCGAACATCCTCGGGCTCAATGTCAGCCTCGGCAATTCCATCACCATGCAGCATCTGCTTGGCCTGCGCGCTGCGATGATTCCGCATGATTCCGGCCTTGCCACCGGGCGCGCCGGAGAGCTGCTCGCGCAGGAGGTAAAGCAGCAGGCCTACACGTTGGCCATCGCCGACAGCTTCCATCTCATCGCAGCCTCCTGTGTCCTCTGCCTCATTGTCGTTGCCTGCATGGCGAAGGTGCCGATGCAGTATCGCAAGATCATCGCCGCCGACGCGAAAGCGGCGTGAAAGGAGCCCATGTTTCTCACTTACATTCGTCCTCGAGCCTCCATCCTTTGGTCCGTCTCGATTGCCGCATTCGCTGCATCCTTCCTCACGCCGCTCCCTGCATTCGCGCAGCAGGACGACACGATGCACCTCACGCTGGCGCAGGCCATCGATCTTGCAATGAAACAAAATCGCGACCTGAAGCTCGCCAGCCTGAATATTGACGATGCCACGCACAAGAAGGCAATTGCGCGCTCCGCATACTATCCGAAGATCAGCAACGACTCGAAGATGACGTACATCACCGAGCTGGCGGGCGTGGCTATTCCAGCTGGAGCCTTCGGCGACTTTTCCAGCACGGGCAAGATTCCCGGCAAGACACTGTTTCTCGATCAGGGATCGTCACTCTCCTACACCAGCGGCACCAGCCTCGATCAGCCGGTCACGCAGCTCATCCGCATTCATGAGGCCAATCGCTCGGCGGCATCCGACCTGCGCAGCGCAGGCATCGATCTCGAGCGAGGCCAGGATGACGTCACGCTGAAAGTGCGCCAGCTTTATTACCAGGCCCTCATCCTGCAGCAGAAGCAGCAGGCCGCGGACGACGAAATCGCCGCCGCCCAGATCAAACTCGATGAGAGCCAGCGCGACGTGACCAACGGCAACGCGCTCCAGGTAGCGGCATTACAGGGCCGCGCGGCCCTGCTCGAAGCCCGGCAAGAGGCGCTGGCCACAAAGCTCTCGCTCCACGACACCATGCTCTCGCTCGCGGATCTGCTCGGACTTCCCGTGCATTCTGCCATCGTCCTTGATCCCGACACGGCATCCGCGGATGCGCCGCTTCCCTCTCGCGCCGAATGCCTGCGCATCACCGAAGAGCAGAATCCGGATCTGCGCCTCGCTATGGAAGCAATCACCAAGGCGCACGCCGGGGTCGCCGCAGCCCGGGACAACTACATCCCCGACATCACCGCTCTCGCGCACTACAGCTACCAGAGCGGTGTGCCTTTGCTCGTCCACAACTTCGGCATCTTCGGGTTCTCCTTTACCTATGACCTCTTCGATGGCGGCAAGCGTATTGAGCAGATCAAGGATGCACACACCGAGCTCGAAGAAGCCGAGATGAATCGCCAGAAGGTAGAAGAAGAGCTTGCAGTGCAGATCGAATCGGCGTATGACAAGGTGGAGCAATGGAGCGACATGGTCTCCGTCGCACAAGAGGCCATGAGGGCGAGGACCGAAGCGGCTCGCCTCGCCGATCGCCAGTTCGAACAGAACGCCATGCTCGCCTCGGCCCGCAGTGAAGCGCATGCGCAGCAGGCAGCCTCCGGAGCCTCGCTGCTCGAAGCAGAACTCAATTTGTCTCTTGCGCAGGCAGATGTCCGCCGCATTCTCGGCGACAACTCTCACTAGCAGCACCTTACAACTTCAGGCTGTCCTTACTCCCCCTAGAAAGGATTCCTCCAGGATGAAGGCCCGAGCTACAGGCGCAGCGGTGTCGCAGCTTATGCGGCACGTGAATCTTTCCGATAGCCAGCTTGTCGCAGCTGCAAAACTTGGCGACCATCATGCGCTGGAAGTTCTTCTCCAGCGGCACTCCCGCCGTGTCTATCGCGCCATCCTGCGCATCACCCGCAACCAGGAAGACGCCGAAGACGCACTGCAGAACACGTTGATCAAAGCCTACCTGCATCTCGACTCTTTCGATGGACGCGCCCAGTTTTCCAGCTGGCTCATTCGGATCGGCATCAACTCCGCACTCGCCATGCTGCGCTGGAATCGTGCGCGCCCGCAGCTTTCACTCGACGACGAAAGTGTCTCCTCCGGCATCTCCGATGACCGGCTGCGCGACACCTCTCTCGACACGGAGCATATCTACCTCGAACAGGAACAGCTCATGCACCTGCGACGCGCAGTCGGTAGGCTAAGGCCAAAGCTGCGAGAGATCCTTCTGCTCCATCATTCGATGGACTGCACCACCCGTGAGCTTGCCGACCACACCGGCATCAGCGAGTCTGCTGTGAAGTCCAGGCTCATGCGCGCCCGCCGGGAGCTCGCCCGAACCTACAACGTCGCGCGGCCCGGGCCGCAGGTTCCACAACTTCTCGATGAGCGCGCTGTCCAGTACTGAACAGTGAAGGCCCGGCGCGCTCGTCGCATTGCTTCATTTTCGAGAAGAGAAAGGATTTTTACGGAACTCCCTTCCGCACGCTCACGTATTCCGTGGGATCAGGCCCTCAAATCGGAATGGGAGAATGCGAATGCTGGCCGACCTGCGCGACGCACTGCGGCAACTAAGAAAGGCCCCCGGCTTCACAGCAACGGCGGTGATCACCCTTGCTCTGGGCATTGGTGCCACCACCGCCATCTTTACGCTGGTGCAACAGGTCATGCTTCGCTCCCTGCCGGTCACCAGACCGGAAGAGCTCTGGCGCATCGGCGATAAGCTCCGCTGCTGCAACTGGGGCGGATACACGCAGGGCGACGACGGCGACTTCTCACTCTTTTCCTGGGAGGCGTACCAGACATTCCGCAAGCACACCTCCGAGTTCTCCGATCTTGCTGCGCTGCAGGCTGGGAATACGCCTCTCGGTGTTCGCCCAGCGGGCTCCAATACCACCGCAGACACACGCAATGGGCAATTCGTCTCCGGCAACTTCTTTCGTACCTTCGGTATTCAGCCATGGATCGGCCGCCTCACTACGGATGCCGATGATAAGGACGGCGCGCCGCTCGTCACCGTGATGAACTATCGCGTATGGCAGGAGAAATACGGGGCCAATCCCTCGGTGGTCGGCACCATCTACCAGATCAACGGACACCCCTTCACAGTGATCGGGGTTACGCCTCCCGGCTTCTATGGAGCCAAGCTCGCTGGAGGAGGCTTGCCCGATTTCTGGCTACCGCTCGCCAGTGAAAATCCACTCGTTGGCTCTGTCTCACACCTCAAGCGCGCTGACGCCAACTATCTCGACCTCATTGGCCGCGTCCGGCCGGGCGTAAACACGACCACCCTCGACGCCAAGCTGAAGGTTGAGCTGCACGACTGGCTCGCCAGCCACGTGCAGGATATGGAGCCCTCACAAAAAGAACTCTGGCAGCAGCAGACGCTCCATCTTGTCCCCGGTGGCGCGGGTGTAGCCGAGCTGCGAGACGCCTATCAGGATGGGCTCAAGCTTCTGTTCTTCGCGGCTGGATGTGTCTTGCTCGTGGCCTGCGGCAATCTCGCGAATCTCATGCTCGCTCGCGGCCTCAAAGAGCGGTCGCAGATATCCGTTCGCGTTGCGCTCGGTGCATCGCGATTCCGGCTCGTGCGCAAGGCGCTAGTTGAGAGCGTACTGCTGGCGCTCATCGGCGGCCTGCTCGGCATCGCAGTCGCCTACGGAGGAACGCGTCTCATTCTCTACCTGGCATTTGAGGCCGGCAACCAGAATAGCTATGTGCCTGTCAGCGCCACACCCTCATGGCTTGTGCTGCTCTTCGCACTCGGCATTTCCATCCTCACCGGGATCATCTTCGGCACTGCGCCGGCATGGATGACGTCGCACGCCGATCCTGTCGAAGCTCTTCGCGGCGCGAACCGCTCCGTGGGCGGCGGCCGCACGTGGGTGCAGAAATCGCTCGTCATCACGCAGGCTGCCATGTCGCTGGTGCTCCTCTCGGCCGCGGCTCTTCTTGCGCAGAGCCTGCGTAATCTTGAGCATCAGGACTTCGGCTTCGAGACCCGCGGACGCTATATCGTCCAGATCAACCCCATGCTCAGCAACTACACGCCTGAGCAAGCTGCCCCGCTCTTCCAGCGCATCGACGATCGCATGAAGCAGATACCCGGCGTGCGTATGGTTGCACCGGTGCTCTATGCGCCGATGACCGGAGATAGCTGGAACGAGTCGATCCGCATTGAAGGCCAGCCCGAACCCAACGCCAAGGCGGATACCGGCGCAGGCTGGGCTCGTGTCGAGCCTGGCTTCTTCGAAGCCCTCGGCGCGAAGATGATCATTGGCCGTTCCATCGGAGAACAGGACACAGCTACCACGCGCAATGTCGCCGTCATCAACCAGGCCTTCGCCAAACGCTTTTTCAAGGACAAGAATCCGATCGGCCAACACTTCGGCATCGATCGTCTCCGGTACGCGAACACCTATGAGATCGTCGGCGTCGTCCGCGACATGCGCTACATGACGTGGGGCTACAAAGATGCCATCGGACCGATGTTCTGGGTGCCGGAAACGCAGAGCGTGAAGTACGACGACCCGATGTTCACCGATGGAGATCGCTGGTCGCACTTCCTCTACAACATTGTGCTGTGGGCGCCCGGCAATCCGCCCGGTATTGCGGAGCAGGTGCGCAAGGCGCTTTCTGACGTTGACCCAAGCCTCGTCCTCTACGGCGTGGATCCCTATGAAAAGATCGTCAGCTCCGACTTCCAGCAGCAGAACATGATCGCAACGCTCACCACGCTCTTCGGCCTGCTCGGACTTCTCCTCGCGGCAGTCGGTCTCTACGGCGTGATGGCCTACACGGTCGAGCAGCGCACCGGCGAGATTGGCCTGCGCATGGCTCTCGGCGCCAATCGTAACCATGTGGTCCGCATGGTCCTCCGCGGAGCCTCAACACAGATCGGCATCGGGCTTGGGCTCGGCATCCCGCTGGCGATCCTCGCCGGAAAGCTTATGACCGATCAACTCTTCGGCGTAAGCCCCTGGGACCCAATCATGCTCACGGCTGCGACCATCATGCTCGCACTGGCGGCGCTGGTCGCATCCTTCGTGCCTGCGCGCCGCGCTGCGAGTGTCGAACCGATGATCGCTCTCCGCAGTCAATAGTCGATCCCTTCCTCCTGCCGCAGCATGCGTCCTCGACGTCATGCTATGGCAGGAGGAAGCGTGCAGTATCCTCAACGTGTGAAGTATTTCTCGCTGCCCGCTCTGGCCTCTGGACTCATTCGCTCCATTCCTATGCTGTTTCTGGCTTCGTCCGGTCATGCAGCGCTCGCCGCCATTTCATGCACGCATGCGGTCATTGTCTTCGCAGCTCATGCAAACTCCGTCGAAGCTAGGGCCATCGCCGTGCTTCGCGAGGAAGAGGCACGGAGAACCGGTATCGAATGGCCGATGCAGACGCACCAAGGCAGTGATTCTGTCAGCATCGTCGTTGGCGTCCGCAGCGAGGTTCCCGCGTCGCTCTCCTCACCGGATCGTGCAGCATGGCTCAAGACAGCCACTCCAGCATCGGCACAGAAGCCCGAAGGATTTTCGATCGAGACGCTGCATGCCGGCAGCGCTACCACCATCGTCATCGCCGGTAACGATCCTCGCGGTGCTCTCTTCGGCGTGGGATACCTGCTGCGCAAGCTCGAGATGGATCCGGGGCAGGCGATACTTCCCTCCGATCTTCACATTTCGACAGCACCGGAATATCCGGTGCGTGGCGTTCAGATTGGCTATCGCTTCAAGAACAACACCTACGATGCATGGACGGTAGCGCAGTTCGATCAGCAGACACGCGACCTCGCAGTCTTCGGCAACAACACCATCCAGGTTGTCGCTCCGAACTCCGACGATAGCGCGACAAGTCCGCTCTACCCCGCGCCTGCTCTCGAGACACTCATCGGCATCTGCAAATCGACCGTTGCCTACGGGCTCAACTTCGACCTCTACTACCCGGAAATGGCGAAGGACTACTCCGATCCGGCGCAGGTCGATGCCGAACTAAAGAAGGCAGATGCGCTCTTTCGTGCCTTTCCGCACATCGATGCGCTTTATATACCTGGCGGCGATCCCGGCCACACCGACCCCAGGTACCTCCTGCCTTTGGTCGAGAAAGAAGCGGTCGTCCTGCACAAGTACCATCCCAAAGCGGAGGTATGGATCTCGGCGCAGGGGTTCAGCGCAGCCTGGTTTTCCGAGTTCTACTCGATCCTCAGGACACAGCATCCGGCCTTTCTCACCGGCGTCTTCGTAGGACCGCAATCGCGCGACAGTTTCCCTCTGCAGCGCAAAATGATTCCTGCGCGTTATCGCCTTCAGGCTTACCCGGACACCGCGCACACCATGCATGCGCAGTTCGCCCTGCCTGCGTGGGACTCGGCCTTCGCCTTATCCGAAGGACGCGAGCCAATCGACCCGCGCCCCTTCGGCGAAACAGAGATCTATCGGACCTTCGCCCATTTGCACAGCGGCTTCGTCGTCTACAGCGAAGGCGTGAATGACGATGTGAACAAGATCTTGTGGGACCAGCTGGGATGGTCCTCCGCCGCCGATCCGGCAGAGACCCTGCACGATTACAGCCGCTACTTTCTCGGCGCACACATCGGTGCACTTAGCAGTGATGCTTTCGCACAGGGGATTATCTCGCTGGAGCAGAACTGGAATGGCCCGCTGCTGACGCACTCCAGCATCGACACCACACTGCTCAATTTTCAGACGATGGAAAATCAGGCAAGCGACGCGCAGCGGCAGAACTGGCGTTTCGAGATGGCTCTCTATCGTGCGTATTACGACGCATACATCCGCGCGCGGCTGATCGATGCCACGGACCGCGAGCAGCAGGCGATGGCGATTCTTCGCACTGCGCCCCGGGCCGGCAGCGAGGATGTAATCGGACGCGCGCGCGCAGTGTTACAGCCGTCTCCCGTAGCGGCCGATCTGCATCATGAGGTCGAATCTCTGGCCGATCAGCTCTTTCATCATGTCGGCATGCAGCTCAGCGTTGCGAAGTACGGCGCATCAGGCATCGAACGCGGAGCCAATCTCGACCGCGTCGATGTCGACCTGAACAACCGCGCATGGCTGAATCAGCAATTCGATCGCATCGAGAAGCTATCGACTGAAACAGATCGGCAGGCTGCATTGGCCGGGATCGTCGGATACGAAGACGCCGGCCCCGGGGGTTTCTATGACGATCTCGGCAACCCGAGCAACGAGCCGCACCTCGTCCTCAGCTCGAATCGCACGTCAGCTCCCGATCCGCAGCTTTACGCGACGACGGTCAACGGGATCGCCGACAAGGTCCCCGATGAAGGTTTCCGCATCTCTACGCTCACCTATGCGGAGACGCTTTACGACAAGCCTCTCGAAATGATCTATCGCGATCTCGACCCGCATCAGCATTATCGTCTCCGCGTCACCTACGGAGGCGAAGACTACACGTTGCCGATTCACCTTGTCGCGAATGACACTATCGAGATTCATCCGCCGCTGCATCGGGAGAAGAATCCTGAGACGCTCGAGTTCGATGTTCCGCAGGCGGCAACCGCAAGCGGCACGCTAGACCTGAAGTGGACCCGTCCCGCAGGAATCGCAGGCGGTGGCCGCGGCCTTCAGGTCGCGGAGGTCTGGCTAATCCCGGATAACCGCGAAGCGGGTGTGCAGTAGGCGTAAACGGAAATGATTGCGAAGTGCATGAATCTGACTGCGACTTGAACCAAAGCCGCGTCAGATTCCTCCAACGCAAAGGTACTTCGTGACCATATAGTCATCGATGCCGTAATGCGAGCCCTCACGGCCGATGCCGGAGTGCTTGATACCGCCAAAGGGCGCGACCTCGTTCGAGATCAATCCTGTATTGATTCCGACCATGCCGTACTCCAGCGCTTCGGCCACGCGCCATACCCGCCCCAGGTCGCGGCTGTAGAAGTACGCGGCCAACCCAAACTCCGTGTCGTTCGCCATCCTCACAACCTCTTCATCCGAAGAGAACCGAAAGAGCGGAGCCACCGGCCCGAATACCTCTTCTTTCGCGATGCGCATCTCCGCAGTCGCGCCCGTGAGCACCGTGGGCTGAAAGAAAGTAAGCCTACGCTCGTGGCGATGGCCACCCGTAGTCACGCATGCGCCCTTGGCCACGGCATCCTCGATATAGGCTTCCACCTTGCGCACCGCGGCTTCGTTAATCAAAGGCCCCTGCGTCACATCCGGCTCGTTGCCGTTACCGACCGTGAGCTTCTCAACCGCAACGCGCAGCTTTTCAGCGAACACATCATAGACACGATCCTGCACGTAGAAGCGATTAACGCATACACAGGTCTGCCCCGCATTGCGGTACTTCGACGCGATCGCGCCTTCAACTGCCGCGTCAATATCTGCATCTTCAAACACAATGAAGGGCGCATTCCCACCGAGTTCAAGAGAGAGCTTCTTGATCGTGGGCGCGCATTGCTCCATCAGCAGGCGGCCTGTCGCAGTGGAACCTGTAAACGAGAGCTTCCGCACCAAGGGGTTGCTGCACAACTCCGCGCCGATCGCCTTTGGGTCGCCGGTAAGAATGCTGAGCACGCCCTTCGGCACACCCGCACGCTGCGCCAACTCCGCCAGAGCCAGAGCCGTAAGCGGCGTGGCCTCCGCCGGCTTCACCACCATGGTGCATCCCGCTGCGAGGGCCGGGCCGACCTTACGGGTGATCATCGCCGCTGGAAAATTCCACGGAGTGATCGCAGCGCACACACCGACCGACTCCTTGAGAACGATGATCCGTTTATCCGCAGAGGGACTCGGAATCGTATCGCCGTAGGTGCGCTTCGCCTCTTCGCTGAACCACTCAAGGAAGGATGCAGCATACTGAATCTCGCCCTTGGCTTCAGCAAGCGGCTTCCCCTGCTCGGCAGTCATGATGCGTGCAAGATCTTCGGCATGGGCCAGTATCAGCTCAAACCAGCGGCGCAGAATGGCAGCTCGCTCCTTTGCAGGCTTCGAGCGCCAGCCCTTCCACACATGGTCTGCTGCGTCAATGGCCCGGCGTGTCTCCGTCGCTCCCATCTGCGGCACATGCGCCAGCAATGCGCCCGTCGCCGGATTGCGGACTTCAAACCTGCCGCCGTCCTCTGCACCACACCACTCCCCAGCAAGAAACGCTTCAGTCCGGAGCAACGACACATCTCTCAACAAGAGTTGCTCTACAACATCGAAAGCGGCATCCGCCATGGAGAAAGCTCCTACTGCTCAGGATCGTAATTCAGGTTCGGCCCCAACCACCGCTCTACTTCCGCCAGCGTCATTCCTTTGCGTTCCTGGTAATCGACCACCTGATCGCGCCCCAGCTTGCCCACACTGAAGTACCGCGACTGCGGATGTGCGAAGTAGATACCGCTCACGCTCGAACCGGGCCACATCGCAAACGACTCCGTGATTTGGATGCCCGTTTTCGCTTCCACATCCAGCAGCTTCCAGATAGTCCCCTTCTCCGTGTGATCCGGGCTTGCGGGATATCCGGGCGCCGGACGAATGCCGCGATACTGCTCGTGAATCAGTTCAGCGTTGGTAAAGTTCTCCTCTGCACCGTATCCCCATTCGTTACGAACGCACTTGTGCAGGCACTCGGCAAAGGCTTCTGCTAAGCGATCCGCGAGTGCTTCGGCCATGATCGCGTTGTAATCATCGTGCTTTGCGCGGAAGCTGTCACACAGCTCGCGCAATCCGATACCGCTGGTGACAGCGAACGCTCCGATATGATCCGGCAGGCCGGTTTCCTTCGGCGCAATGAAATCAGAGAGGCATCGGCAAGGATCAGAAGCCCCCTCGCGATTGGCCTGCTGCCGTAAAAAGTGGAAGCGATCCAGCACCTCGGTGCGCGTGCCGTCCGTGTATAGCTCCACATCATCGCCAACTGCATTCGCAGGAAACAGCCCGAAGACAGCGCGCGCAGTGATGAGTTTCTCCTCGATGATGCGGTCAAGAAGCGCATTGCCTTCCGCGAAAACCTGTCGAGCCTGCGTGCCCTGCTTTTCGTCATCAAGAATCCGGGGATAAACGCCTTTGAGTCCCCAGGCATGGAAGAACGGAGTCCAGTCGATAAACTCTCTCAGCTTCGCGAGCGAGAAATCGTCGAGCACGCGCACACCGGTGAATGCTGGCTGCGAGATATCCTCGATGCGCCACTCAATCGGCGTACGCCGCACGCGAGCCTCTTCGATCGAAACCGTCTTCTGCTTCGGCGCCGCATGCGCGCGACGCACCGACTCATATTCAGCGCGATGCTGCTCGATGAACGCCCCCCTACTCTCTTCGCTGAGGAGGCTCGTCGTTACCGGCACAGCGCGGCTGGCATCGAGCACGTGCACCACCGGCTCACTGTAGTGAGGCGCGATCTTGATCGCGGTGTGTGCGCGGCTCGTCGTCGCACCACCGATCAACAGCGGCATCTTGAGCCCCTGCCGCTCCATTTCGCGCGCGACATGCACCATCTCATCGAGAGACGGAGTGATAAGCCCGCTGAGCCCGATCAGGTCGGCTTTCTCGGCCTTGGCGCGATCGAGAATCTTCTCGGCCGGCACCATCACACCCATGTCGATCACTTCGTAGTTATTGCAGGCCAGCACCACACCCACAATATTCTTGCCGATATCGTGCACGTCGCCCTTCACCGTGGCGAGCACAATTTTTCCCTGGGTCTTCACTTCGAGACCCGCGGCAGCCATCGCCTCTTTCTCTTCTTCCATGAACGGAGTCAGATAAGCGACCGCTTTCTTCATCACGCGCGCCGACTTCACCACCTGCGGCAGAAACATCTTGCCCGCGCCGAAGAGATCGCCCACAATGCTCATCCCGGCCATGAGCGGACCTTCGATCACCAGCAGCGGACGCCCGAGCTGGGCGCGCGCTTCTTCGGTATCGGTATCGATGTATGTATCGATGCCCTTCACCAGAGCATGCGACAGCCGCTCTTCGAAGGATCCCAGCCGCCACTCTTCCGTCTTCTTTTCTGAAGCGCCGCTTTCGCTGCCCTGGGCCTTCAGCTGCTCACCGAACTCGACGAGACGCTCTGTCGCATCCGGCCGCCGGTTCAACAGCACATCTTCAACCAGAACCTTCAGCTCTGGCTCGATCTCTTCGTAAACCTCGAGCATGCCGGCATTCACGATGCCCATGTCCATGCCGGCGCCAATCGCATGATAAAGAAACGCGGAGTGCATCGCCTCGCGCACCTTGTTATTACCGCGAAAGCTGAACGAGATATTCGAGACGCCGCCGCTCACCTTCGCATGCGGCAGATTCTGCTTGATCCAGCGCGTCGCCTCGATGAAGTCGACCGCGTAGTTGTTATGCTCCTCGAGACCCGTGGCGACAGTAAGAATATTGGGGTCGAAGATAATATCTTCCGCCGCGAAGCCCACATCGTCGACGAGGATGCGATACGCGCGCTCACAGATACGAATCTTGTCGGCAAAGCTCGCGGCCTGCCCCTCTTCATCGAAGGCCATGACGACTGCGGCCGCACCATACTTCAGCACGGTGGATGCATGATGCCGGAACTTTTCTTCACCCTCTTTGAGAGAGATAGAGTTCACGATGCCTTTGCCCTGCAGGCACTTCAGGCCGGCCTCGACCACCTCCCACTTCGAGGAGTCAACCATGAAGGGCACCTTTGCCACCTCTGGCTCGCTGGCCAGCAGCAGCAGAAAGCGGGTCATCGCGGCTACGCCGTCGATCATGCCCTCGTCCATGCAGATGTCGATGACGTTCGCGCCATTCTCCACCTGCTGGCGCGCGATACTTACAGCCTCTTCGTACTTCCCTTCCTTGATGAGCCTCGCAAACTTCGGCGAACCGGCAACGTTGGTTCGTTCACCGATCATGAGAAAGACGCCGGGCTGCTGCGTGAAAGGTTGCGAGCCGGAAAGACGCAGTGGTCGGGTTACGAACGGAGTCTTCCCACTCATCCAGCGATCTCCACAGCACTCTCTACACGGATCCTGCGAGGTGCCCGGCCTTCCAGCGCCTTCGCGATCGCAGCGATATGTTCCGGCGTATTGCCGCAGCACCCCCCGGCGATATTGATCAACCCTTCATCCGCAAACGTGCCAAGGTAACGAGCCATATCCGCAGGCTCAAGATCGAAGCCCGTCGGAGAAAGAGGGTTCGGCAGGCCTGCGTTCGGATACGCCGACACTGCAACATCCGCCTTCACTGCAAGCTCTTCGAGAAACGGATACATCAGGTCCGGCCCGATCGAGCAGTTGAGTCCCACCGAGAGCGGCTTCACATGCCGCACGGCGTTCCACAGCGCCTCTGTCGTCTGCGCGGAGATCATCGTTTCACCGCCGCGTCCCACCGCGGCTGAAATCATGATGGGCAGCCTCTTGCCGTCCTGCTCAAACACATCCTGGATAGCAACCAGCGCGGCCTTGGCATTCAGAGAATCGAAGATCGTCTCTACCAGCAGAGTATCCACACCGCCGGCAATCAGCGCGCGCGTCTGCTCCGCATACACCTGGCGCACCTGGTCGAACGTAACGACACGGAAACCCGGATCGTCGGCATCCGGTGAATTCGAAAGCGAGACGGTGAGCGGCCCCAGCGCGCCGGCGACGAACCGCGGGCTTCCGGTATCGTTCGCAACGCGGTCGGCCCATTCGCGGCACTGCCGTGCCGACTGCTCATTGATCTCCCACGCAAGAGAGCTCAGCGACGCATCCTCAATGATTTTCTGGTAGAACTCAGGATCCTTCCGGCCGCCATGCTCGCGTGGATCATCCACGAAGAACTCGCTCTGCGAGATGCTGGTTGCGCCAAAGGTATTCGTCTCGATAATGTCCGCACCCGCTTCGAGAAAACGGCGATGAATATCGCCGATCATCGCAGGCTGCGTCAGGCTGAAAAGATCGCCATTATTGAGAAGATCCTTGCCTGCATTGCTGAACCGCTCTCCGCGAATGTCGGCCTCTTTCATCCCATAGGTGCGGATGGTCGTGCCCATCGCCCCGTCGATGATGGCGATCTTCTTCTCGAGAAGCGCCTGAAGAGGATGCTGAGGATTGATCATATTGTTCGTAAGTTCCTGACTTGCTTCTGGTCTCGACCGCTCTTCGCCCGTAGAAGAACGCAGCCACATGGTTGAGCTGCGAAAACTGCGATCGGCCTATCGCCTGATTCGATTATCTCATTTGTCATGATGGTCTTGCGCCGCCGTACGCTTCTGCGAATTCAGCCGGACACCAGCCAGAAACGCCTGTTGCACGCGGTTGAAACTGCGTCCGCGCAACACCGCGGCCACCACGGTCCGCGTCGCCCGCGCATCGCTCAGGCGCACATAGCGGCACGCGGCGTTGCGGTCTATCGCCATCTCCGGAACGAGCGATATCCCTACGCCCGCCGCAACCATCCCCAGCAGGCTGCTGAATTGCCCGCTCTCGAAAGCAATATTCGGCGTAATGCGTGCATGCGTACAGGCCGCGATGCTGAGATCCCGGAAGCAATGGCCATCCCGCAGCATCACGAACGATTCCCCGCGCAGGTCTTTCAGCGTCAATGACTCTTCCTCACCGCGAGGATGGTCCTTCGGCAACACCGCAAACAGCGGTTCGGTACGAATCGGATAGAACTCGAGGTCCTTGTGACGAAGAGGAAGAGCCAGGATCGCAATATCGATAGAAAGATCGCGCAGACTCTCAATCAGCACCGGCGTCGTTTCCTCCACGATGCGCAGCTTCGCCTCGGGAAATCTCCTGGTGAACGCAGCCGTGTAGCGCGGCATCAGGTACGGGGCAATCGTAGGGATCACACCGATGGCCACGCTGCCTCGTAGATCGGCATGTTTGTCCGCCACGCTGAGCCGCGCCGTCTCCATCTGTTCCAGAATCGAACGCGCGTGAGGAATAAAGGCGCGGCCGGCTTCGGTCAGCCGTATGCTGCGTCCCAATCGGTCGAAAAGCTTCGCGCCCAGGCTCTCTTCGAGCTTAAGAACCTGTTGGGAAAGCGAAGGCTGCGCCACCTGGCAACGCTCCGCGGCCCGGCTGAAACTGCCCGTATCTGCGATCGCGCATGCATAGCGGAGCTGATGGATTTCCATAGTTTTTAACTATACCAAGAATGGTTATTGAATATTGGAACTATAACGCCGCGCGGTGCTACATTCAGGTCGGTGAGTTTTCGGGTGGGATTCACTCGTCCCACTCACACGCAAGGAAACAACCGCAAGGAGAGAAGATATGGCAACCGAAGCGAAGTGCCCGTTCCACCATGGCGGTGAACAGGCCCGGACGAATAATGATTGGTGGCCCAATCAGCTGAACCTCAATCTGCTGCACCAGCACTCCTCTTTGTCTGACCCCATGGGGGAAACCTTCGATTACGCGGAAGAGTTCAAGAGCCTTGATTACGAGGCGCTCAAGAAAGACCTCACCGCCCTGATGACCGACTCGCAGGACTGGTGGCCAGCCGACTTCGGCCATTACGGCCCGCTCTTTATTCGCATGGCCTGGCATAGCGCTGGCACCTATCGCACATTTGACGGACGCGGTGGCGGTGGACGCGGACAGCAGCGTTTTGCGCCGCTCAACAGCTGGCCCGACAACGTGAACCTCGATCGCGCCCGCCGTCTCCTCTGGCCGGTCAAGCAGAAGTACGGCCGCAAGATTTCCTGGGCCGATCTGTTGATTCTTGCCGGCAACGTTGCTCTCGAGTCCATGGGCTTCAAGACCTTCGGCTTCGCCGGCGGCCGCGCGGATGTGTGGGAGCCGGATCTCGATGTGAACTGGGGTCTTGAAAATACCTGGATGGGAACCGACAAGCGCTACTCGGGTGAACGCGATCTCGCGAACCCCTTCGGCGCGACCACGATGGGCCTCATCTACGTCAATCCCGAAGGCCCGGAAGGCGTGCCCGATCCGGTCGCAGCTGCGCGTGATATCCGTGTGACCTTCGGCCGCATGGCCATGAATGATGAAGAGACCGTCGCCCTCATTGCAGGCGGACACACCTTCGGCAAGACTCACGGCGCCGGCCCTGGAGCACACCTTGCTTCAGAACCGGAAGGCTCTCCCATCGAAGAGCAGGGTCTCGGCTGGAACAGCGCTTATGCCACCGGCATCGCGGGCGATGCCATCACCAGCGGCCTCGAAGTGACATGGACGAGCACGCCGACAAAGTGGAGCAGCAACTTCTTCTGGAACCTCTTCGGTTACGAATGGGAGCTGACCAAGAGCCCGGGTGGAGCGCACCAGTGGAAGCCCAAGGGCGAAGCCGGCGCGAACACCGTGCCGGACGCGCATGATCCTTCGAAGCGTCATGCTCCTGCAATGCTCACGACGGATATCGCGCTCCGCGCCGATCCCATCTACGAGAAGATTGCACGCCGCTTCTACGAAAACCCCGATGCCTTTGCAGATGCCTTCGCCCGCGCATGGTTCAAGCTCACGCATCGCGATATGGGTCCTCGCGCACGCTATCTGGGCCCCGAGGTTCCGAAGGAAGTCTTGATCTGGCAGGACCCGGTCCCAGCAGTCGATCACGCGCTGGTCGACGAGAAGGACATCGCGTCGCTGAAAGAGAAGATCCTTGCCAGCGGCCTCACGGTTTCACAACTGGTCTCGACGGCATGGGCTTCGGCCTCCACCTTCCGCGGCTCCGACAAGCGTGGCGGCGCGAATGGCGCACGCATCCGTCTCGCGCCGCAGAAGGACTGGGAAGTGAACCAGCCTGAGCAGTTGCAGAAAGTGCTAGCTACGCTCGAGAAGATCCAGAACGACTTCAACGCTGCGCAGTCCGGCGGTAAGAAGATCTCGCTCGCAGACCTGATCGTCCTCGCCGGTTCCGTGGGTGTGGAACAGGCTGCGAAAAATGCCGGCATCTCCGTCACGGTGCCCTTTGATCCGGGCCGCACGGACGCCTCGGCGGAGGAGACGGACGTTGAATCCTTCGAAGTGCTCGAGCCCGCGGCGGATGGCTTCCGCTCCTACACCAACAGCAACGGCCATACGCCCAGTGCGCCGGCTGAAGTCACGCTGCTGGATAAGGCACAGCTGCTCAGGCTCACCGCTCCCGAACTGACAGTCCTGCTCGGCGGCCTGCGCGTGCTCAACACCAACTTCGGAGGCACCAGCTACGGTGTCTTCACCAGCAGCCCCGAGGCGCTGACGAACGACTTCTTCCTCAACCTGCTCGATATGCGCACCGTGTGGAAGGCGGACTCCGACGCCAAGGACACCTTCGAAGGACGCGACCGCACGAGCGGCGAAGTGAAGTGGAAAGCCACACGCGCCGATCTGATCTTCGGATCGAACGCACAGCTTCGCTCACTCTCGGAGGTCTACGGAAGCAAGGACGCTCACGCAAAGTTCGTGAAGGACTTTGTCGCAGTGTGGCACAAGGTCATGAACCTCGATCGCTACGACCTCACCGCCGCATAGAAGGAAAGTAGTCAATCTCTCCTCGCGCTCCCGGCGTGGCCTGATAGTCTGCAGGCCACG
Source organism: Silvibacterium sp. (assembly GCF_047605705.1). Classification (NCBI taxonomy): domain Bacteria; kingdom Pseudomonadati; phylum Acidobacteriota; class Terriglobia; order Terriglobales; family Acidobacteriaceae; genus Silvibacterium; species Silvibacterium sp. The sequence goes on from NZ_JASGFD010000021.1 coordinate 61,663, forward strand.
CTGCGGAGCGCATTTTGTTGCTTGCCGGAGACGGTCTAGCGATAGTCTTCCGGGTGCACACGCATGCTGTCCGGCGGGAAGGACGCGGGAAGAGCTCCGAGTGTGGTGTTCGGCGTATCTCCCATCGTCAGCTCCAGTTCCCCGCCCTGCGCAATATCAGAGTGGCGAAACCATACCTGCTCAAGCGGTTTTCCGTTCAGGACGATCTTCTCCACGTACTTGTTTTGCCGGGAAGCGCCATGCGCCACGATCACAAAGCTCTTGCCGTTTTCGAGATGGATCGTGATCCTGTCGAACACTGGACTGGCAATGTCATATACAGGAATGCCCGGCGTGACCGGATAAAAGCCCATCATCGAGAAGACAACAAAAGCGCTCATCCCGCCACCGTCTTCGTCTCCGGGAATGCCATGGAGCGTGTCGGTAAAGAAAGTCTCAAGCAGCGTCCGCACCCGCGCCTGCGTCTTCCACGGCGCCCCCAGGCGATCGTAGAGATACGGAATCGCAAAGCTCGGCTCGTTGCCCATGGAGAATTGCCCGATCATCGAGGTGGAATCAGGAAACTTCGCCTGGAATTCGTACTGCGATCTGCCAAGCGGCTCACGGAATAGCTGGTCGAGATTGGCTTCGGCCTTCTGCGGACCGCCCATCAGATCGATGAGTCCCGCGTAGTCGTGTCCCACATCCCACGTGTAGGTGTATCCGTTGTTTTCGTCGTAGTAGTCGCGGCCGCCCATGCCACCACTGAACTTCGGATCCATCGGCTCAATCCATGCGCCGGATTCGTCCTTCGGCCACATCATGGACTTGTCCTGACGGAACACATTCTTATAGTTGCCAGCGCGCTTCAGGAACAACGCCTCGTCTTCCGGCTTGCCCAATGTTCGCGCAAGCTGCGCGATCGACCAGTCATCGAAGCTGTTGCCGAGTGTGACCGGAACCGGCTGGCGCTTCTCAAAAGGATGGACCTGCGGATAGATCTCCTTCTCTCCCGGACGCAGTGCCGGCATATAGCCGTGCGCATTGTAGAAGTCATCCAGAGGGCTCTTCGGTCCGAGCCTCCACGGCAGCAGCGTGCTATCCAGCGACCGCTTCCGCACCCCTTCATACGCAGTGGCAAGATCGAAGTTTCTTACGCCCTTGAAATAAGCGTCTGCAAACCACGGCGCGGAGTGGTTCCCGTTCATGCATGCCATGGGACCGGCAACCGTGTTGAACGTCGGCATGATGCCACCCTGCTCATACATGCGCACATACGATTGCAGCTTGTCGGCTTCCATCTGAGGATTCAGCAGAGTCTGCAAAGGCTCCAGTGCGCGATACGTATCCCATAGCCAGTTGTCGACATAAAACGGGCGGGGATCGGTGTGCACCATGTGATCGAACCCGCTGTAGTAGCGCCCATCCTCGCTGATATTGATCATGCGCTCCGAGCTGCGATAGAGCGCGGTGTAGAAGACGCGGCGCTGCGCCTCCGTGCCACCCTCAACCGTGATGCGGCCCAGCGTTTTGTTCCAGCGGGCCTTTGCCGCATCCCTCACCTGTTCGAAGCTTTGCGACGCAATCTCATGCTGCAGATTGCTCTTCGCCTGCTCCACACTGATAAACGAAATCCCATAGCGAAATTCCAGCAGCCCAGCATGCGCGGCGATATGAAGCTGCTGCCTGTCTCCGACACTGTCTGCTGTAGCTTCAACGGGTTTGCTGAAGACCCCATAGACGTATGCCTTCATGCCACTGAACTGCTCTTCGCCCTCAACAATGTTGCCTTCATGAATCGCCACATTGCCGATCATGCGATTGGCGATCTCTAATGGGGTCTTGTCACGCGAGATGCGGAAGCGGAAAAACCCGCAGCGCTCCGTCGCAGTGAACTCCGTCGTCACACCCAGCGCATCGAAGCGCGTGGAATAAAAATACGGTGTCGTCACTTCCTCGTCATACGCGGCCGGAGAACCATCCCCAGGCATGATGCTGAAGAGTTCCCTGTCCCTGTGCGAGCTGATCGTGAGGGGAAAGAATTGAATCTGGTCGGCGGTCGCATCGGGCCGCACCGGGTACATTCTCACCATGCTGTTCGGCAGGTAAACCGTAGGCCGCGTCGGGGCGAGCAGGATCGCGATATTGCCGATCGTAGGATCGACGGACTCCACCTGCGCATACGACGCCGCAGGAAACAGACCAACTCCAAGCAACAACGAACAAAGACGCTTCCGCACAGAGATCCTTTTCACGAAAAGACGGTGTGGTTACCTTTCCATCTTAGCGTTTGCCAATGACAGTCCTTCAGCCCTGAGAGCGTACAGGCTCAATCACCATTGTCAAGAACCGGCGTCCCAATCGAAGAAGCCGCTCTCACGCGCCTCGCTGAGGCGTGTTTCCAGGTAGTCCCACAACTGCGGACACCCCTCCAGAATCTGCCCGCGAACGCGCTTGAGGATGCGCTCGTAACTGATGTCGTTTTCGCGCCAGCTCTGGCCATGGTTATTGAGGTTCAGGAGTACAGGCATGGCGCGATCGACCGCATTGGCGAATCGCGCCTCCGGCGTGGTGCCGGTCTCAAACTCCTGCCAGAGCTGCAGGAGCTCTGCCGCCTGCCCATCAGGCAGAAGCGAGAAAATGCGCTTCACCGCAGCGAGCTCATCCGCCTTGCGCTGCTCCCAGCCCCCTTCAACAAAGGCCATCGTGTCGCCGGTATCGATCTCACCCAGGTCGTGGACGAGCAGCATCCGGATCACGCGATCGAGATCCAGAGCGAATCCCGCGTGCGGCGCCAGCGCATAGGCAAACAGAGCGAGCTGCCAGCTATGCTCGGCTGAGTTCTCGTAGCGATCCAGCCCTAGCGGACGCACCTTGCGCGTCACGCGTTTGAGGTCTTCAATGGCCAGGACAAAACTTATGACACGTTCGACAGGCTGCATACTGCAGACAGTCTAAATAACTGGCTCTAACTCCCCGACTTCGTCGCTTCCAGCTTCTCGATCATTCCCTGAGACCAGTTATCCGTCGCGTCAAAGCCGATCTGCGTCCACTGCCACGAGCCCTGCGGATTCAGCACCCAGCTCTGCGGAATCGCATACCCATTCAGCAGATTCACCGTGTAGGAATACGCCGGCAGCACGGGGAACGTGTAGCCCTTTTCCTTCAGGAACGGCGCAACCAGCCCCTCATCCTCGTCGATGTTGAACGTCAGGATCTGGATATCCGAGCGACCCTTGATCTGCTCATACAGTTTCTGCAGATGCGGCAGTTCGGCGTTGCACGGCCCGCACCACGTCGCCCACAGGTTGATCAGCACAACCTTACCCTTGAGATTCGCCGTCGTCCAGGTCTTGCCGGAAAGGTCTGTCAGCTGGAAGTCGGGCAGCGTCTTGGTCGGCTTCTCCCATCGGGCCTCGCTCGCGTCCACCACGGGCGCGCCCGGCGGCTTGCTCCACACCACGAAGGCGGTCTCGGTGCCGCCCATCTCCGTCCACAATGCCTTCGATTCATCCAGCACATCATCCGAGAGCTTGCCCTGCTGCCACGTCGGAGCCTTCGCCCGCGTCTGCAACGCCTGCTGATAGAAGGTTAGTGCATCCTGCTTCTGATTCTCGAGCACCGCAAACCGCGCCCGGTCGAGCCAGTAGCCGGAGAGCTCTTTCTTGTCGTCAGGAGGAGCCACTTCGATCGACGCCTTCAGCGGAATCACCACGTTCGGCTCCTTCGCCAGCAACGCCGCATGGATTAGCTCGCTGCGGATCGACTGCGCCATCTCCCGCTTCTGCTTGTCGTTGTCCTTCTGCTCGTCGGCGGTCAGGTTATCGCTCTTGGGAGCCCTGGCGTCATTGCTGGCCTGCATCGCAGCCACTTGCTGAAACAGATCCGCAGCACGCGCGGGCTGCCACTTGTGATCCATCAGAAAATCCGCGGCATAATACTTCGACCAGATCCAGCCGGGCTGATCCTGTCTTTCGCCCGCAGCCAGATAGGCATCCACAATCGCGATGCCCTCTTTCTCCGGGAGCGAGTCGTCACCAAACTCGTTATAGAGCATTCCCGTGCGCGCCTGCTCCACATCATTTGGATACTCGCGGATCCATTCCTTGGTCACCTCACGGTGCGCCTTGCGGTACGCAGTCCACGCGGCTGCATCCTTCTCGTCCGTAGGCTCTTTGTGCGCATCGTTCCAGCGCTTCTGCACGATACTTTCAGCCTCGTCCGATTGCGGATACTGCTGCAGGAGCTTGTCCTGCATGGCGTTGAGCGTCTCCTGCGTTGCGCCGCTCTGCTTATAGCCGTCGATCAGGAAGTTCGCCCACTCGGCATCCGGATGCGGATTCGCCGTCTCCAGCCGCTTCACATCCACAGCAACCTGCTTGCGGATGGCTTCGTGCTCCTGCGGCGGATGCGTGCGGAATTCGAGGCTCCAAAGATACCGGTAATCCTTCAATGCCTCCGGATCGGTCTCCTTCTCCAGTTGCGGACGCAGCGCCGCGGCGACCTTCGCCTGCAGTGTCATGTCCTTCACCAGCATCCACTGCGCAAAGCCGTCGGTCGACGCAGGGCAGGCGGTCCAGTACGCCGTCAGGTGCTCTTCGAACTTCGGCCTGTCCTCAAACTTTCCTCGGCTGTAAATCTGCGCAAGCTGCAGATCCGGCCACACGAACTGCGGGGCCTGCGCCTTGGCCGCGTTGAGCAGCCGGATGCTCTCGGGAGTATCGGTTCCGTTCAGTGCGACGGCCGCAAGATAAAGCACCAGAGGATCGTTGGGATGATCCTTCGCCTGCTGGCGGTAATTGGCCTGAAAAGCTGCCCAGCTTCCCGGATGCAGCGCCTCTTCCTCACGCTGCGCAATCGAAATCAGCCGCTTCTTCGGCGCGATCTCTCGCGGATACTGCGCAGCCAGCTCTGTAAGCACGGTGCGGCGCAGCGTCTCCTGCTCAAGAAAGCTCAGCCGCTCAAAGGCCGGTCCTTCCAGCTTGTCGTGCAGGGTCTTCTGGATCGCAGGAGGAGTTGTGCAGCCGGGCAGAGTGTTGGAAGTTTGAGCCCAGAGCGGTGTGCTCAGCAGCACGATAAAGGACAGGCAGGTCCGTCGCATGTGCGTCTCCTCATGATTGAACTGCGGAACGGCGTGTCCGATTATTCGAATACCGCCGGAGGAGTGTCAACGAAATTGAGATAACGCTGCCAGTAGCGATCCCAGCTTCGGACGAGACATGGGCCGACCAAATAGCCGGACGGAACAATTCTTACCTTGTTACGGATTGACTTATGGCTTAAAAAAAGAAAAAGGACGCCGAAGGCGTCCACGTCATTGCAAGCGTTGGTTGCCCCCCAGGGATTCGAACCCCGATAGGCTGCTCCAGAGGCAGCTGTCCTACCATTGAACGAGAGGGCAATCTGTGCGGTCGCGGCTCACTGATGATGCATCAGGAACTCACTTTCTAAACTTTATCGGAGAGCGGCCCTCCGGTCAAATCCCGCGCACCGCTTTTCTGAGGAAAACTCCTCATTCCATGCTTTTTACACCAGCGCCAGCGCCCGCACTTCTTCCTTGCGGACAGTCAGCCGCTCCACCAGATCCTCGCGCACAGCGAATCCCCTGCCCACCTCGGTCGGCACCACGATCTCGCCTTCGGAGCTCACCGTGACCTCCGGTTCGATGATGTCCTCCTTCCAGTAGCGCTTCGAAGCCGACACATCGCCCGGCAGGCTGAAATTCGGCAGCGACGAGAGCGCAATGTTGTGCGCCCGACCGATGCCGCTCTCCAGCATCCCGCCACACCACACCGGAATTCCCCGCTCCTGCGCCGCGTTATGTACGGCAATGGCCTCGCTGAAGCCGCCCACACGCCCATTCTTGATGTTGATGATCCGGCAGGACTCCATCTCGATAGCCGCCAGCGCGTCGCGCCGGTTGCGGATCGATTCATCCAGGCAGATCGACGTCGTCAGCTGCTTCTGCAGCAGCGAATGGAAGTAAAAGTCATCCGACCATAGCGGCTGCTCGATCATCAGCAGGTTGAAAGCATCCCACTCGCGGATCAGGTCGGCATCCTTCAGCCGGTACGCCGAATTCGCATCGCAGCTCAGCAGGATCTGCGGCCAGCGATTACGCACGGCCTCGAAAACCTTCGTATCCCAGCCCGGCTTGCACTTCAGCTTGATGCGCTGATAGCCCGCCGCCAGCTCCTTCTCGATCTCCGCCAGCTGCCGCTCCAGCGTCGGCTGGATGCCGATCGAAACGCCGCACGGAATCGTCTCGCGGCTACCGCCCAGCAACGCGGAGAGCGAAACGCCACGAACCTGCGCCTCCAGATCCCATACCGCGTTCTCAAGGGCAGCCTTGGCCATGCGGTGCCCGCGCACCTGCTTGAAAAGCCCGGGAATCTTGCCGGCATGTTCCGGCTCCGCGGCAGCCAGCACTGGAGCCAGCTCCTGCGTCATCACCAGCCAGGCCGTGTCGATCGTCTCTTCCGAGAAATAGGGATGCTCACCGGCAACACACTCACCCCACGCCGTCAGCCCTTCCGACTTCAGCTCCACCAGCAACACCCGCCGGTCCGTCGTCACCCCAAAGCTGGTCTCAAACGGCTGCACGAGTGGGATATGAAGTTCCCGAAGATAGATCGCATCGATTTTCATAAAGGTGTCGCTTCTCCGGTTTTCTTAAGCCTGAACTTGAGGAAATGAGCCTAGCCTGAAGATGCCGTCGCCGTTCTCGCTGCGTTCGAAACCCACCACGGCCAGTCCCTGCGCAAACGCGGATACAAACCGCCGGCGGTTCTCTTCCTGTACCTTCAAGGCCCGGTCCAGCTGATCGTTCGAGTTCTTCCACTCCGCGATCGCCCGCGGCACCACAATGGTCTCGGTGGCGTCCTCTGTCGAAGCAATCACACCATCCAGAATGCCCCTCACGCGCGGAGAATCGAGGTACCACTCGGCAACAAGGCGGTCGCTGGGGAGTCCAGCCTGGAGTCGAGAAGAGGATACACCATAAAAATTCGGGATATACCGCCGCACGACCGCGCCCAGTCTGTGGATATTGAGAAAGGCGTTCTTGATCTCCAGTGGATCGAAGGTCCATTCCATCTGCCGGATGCCGCGCGAAAGCGCCTCCGTCCGCTGGAACAGCTTCAACCGCCGCCCCACGCCGTCATTCCGATAGGCCGCATGCACCGCCAGCATATGCGAATGCAGATACGGCTCAGGCGCGCCGGACGCTCCCGGATGAACGCCGGGAAACGCCATGGCGAACCCGACGAGGGTCTTCGCCTCTGACTTTCCGGAAAGGCTAAGATCAAACGCGCCAATCACTTGGCCGCCAATAGCTTGAGCAACGGTAAAAGAGCGCCGCGGGATGACATCCCCGTCCGCATACCCCCATGTCTCAATCTGCAGGGCCACACAGGCATCCAGCTCTTCAAAACCGTGGCAGCGGCGCAGCTCGATCTGCCGGCCGTCTCGCGCCGCAAAGATCTCGGAGCCCTGCACCTCGTCGGCTGCCACGCTTCCCGCTCCGTCCATCCCGGAATTCACCGCTACAGAACTCACGCTTCCTGCCTCTTCACTTCTTTCGACTTTGCCTGAGCCCACAGCTCTTCGAGTTCCTCCGGCGATAGCCCGTCCAGATCCCTGCCCGCCGTCGCTTCCATCGCCGCAAACCGCCGCCGAAACTTCGCATTCGCATCGCGCAGCGCCAGCTCCGAATCCACCTTCAGATGCCGGGACAGGTTGGCCGCTGTGAACAGCAGGTCGCCCATCTCCTCGGCTACCGCAGGATTCTGCTCCCCGTTGCCCGACCACAGTTCCACTTCCAGCTCGTCGATCTCTTCCTGCAACTTGGCAAACAGCCCCGATGCATCCGGCCAATCGAAGCCGACTTTCGCCGCCTTGCTGCCCAGTTTCGCAGCCTCACTCAGCGCTGGCATTGAGCGCGGAACCTCGTCGAGCCGTCCATGCCCTTCCGCGCGATCCTTCTTTTCCCGCTTCTTGATCTCTTCCCAGTTGCGCAGCACGCCGCCCGCGTCGATACCCTCAACCTCCAGGCTCTCCGCACGATTCCCTGCCTCGGCCGCGGCTTCCTCGCCAAAGACATGAGGGTGCCGGCGCACCAGCTTCCGGTTGAGGTTGTCGATGACATCGCCGATCGAGAAATGTCCGGCCTCTGAGGCCATCTGCGCATAGAACAGCACCTGCAGCAACAAGTCGCCGAGCTCGTCCTTGAGCGACGGCCAGTCGCGGCGGTCGATCGCGTCGAAGACCTCGTAGGTCTCTTCCAGCGTGTATTTACGGATCGAGTCGAAGCTCTGCTCGCGGTCCCAGGGACATCCATCCGGACTGCGCAGCCGCGCCATGATCGCAACCGCCTCCGCAAAAGCAGCTTCAGGAGCGGGCAACAGCGCGCCCTCGGATGTCGATTCCGGGACAGTCTTCTTCGCCGGATCGCCGGCCACAGGCTCAGGGATAGGCATTACCCAGAGTTTACCCGAGCCGGAAAGCTCTATACTGGCCCCGGTGTCTCCCATCGATTGGATCGCTGCCCTCTTCACCCTGCTCTTCGGCCTCGCCTTTGGCAGCTTTCTGAACGTGTGCATCGCCCGTCTGCCCCGTCACCGGTCGATCGTCCACCCGCCATCGCACTGCCCGGGCTGCAAAGCTCTCATTCGGTCCCTGGACAACATCCCCGTCCTCAGCTACCTGCTGCTGCGCGGCCGCTGCCGGAGCTGCGGCGACCCGATCTCCTGGCGCTACCCCGCGGTCGAGCTGGCGACAGCCCTGCTGTGGCTTACCTGCTTTCTCCACTTCGGCCTCACGCCCGCGGGCGTCGCCATGGCAATTCTCTGCTTCCTTACCCTCGGACTTGCCGTCATGGACGCCGAGACCCTGCGCCTGCCTGACAGCTTCACGCTGCCCGGCATTGCGCTCGGCCTCGCTTGGTCCGTCATAAGCGCGCCGGAAGGCTCCCGTCTGCGCGCCGCCCTTTTCGCTGCACTCTGGAGCGCGACCGCCGCGGGGATTCTCCTCGCCATCGCGTTCAGTTATCGCGCGCTGCGAGGGCGCGCCGGTCTCGGCCTCGGAGACGCCAAGTTACTTGCCATGTTTGCCGCCTGGCTTGGCCCCGCGGATACACTGCTCATCCTCTTCCTTGGCGTGGTCATCACCGCTCTCTACGGGCTCACGCAACTGCTGCGTGGCCGCGCCGGAGCCGCAACCCGTCTCCCTCTCGGAGCTTTCCTTTCGCTCGCAGCCCTCTACACCGTATTTGCAGGACAGCCGACCATCGCCTGGTACCTACACTTCTTCTCCTAGAGTGCAGACCTTCGATCGAAAGCGCATCATCTATCATCCAGAGAGCGCGATCGAGCGCCGTTGATGAAGCCCTCAACGGTTCAGCCCCAGCGATCCGTTTGCATGGACCATTGAAGGAGTAGTTCCGTGGCTCTGCTGGTCTCCGGCGCATCGGAGTTCAACACTGCGTGGCAGCACTCGCGCGCCTTCCTCCGGGAAACGGGCATCGCCGTCTCACGCCATTTTTGGCTGCTGCTGGTGCTCTGCGTCATTCCAGCTTCGCTGCGTGTTTATCTGCACCTGCGTACGCGCCCGGCGCAGCGCTGGGAGATGAACCTGGCGGAAGCCCTCATCACGGCCTGGCGAGTGCTCCTCTGCGCCGTCTGCATCTGGGCCATCTGCACGGCTCATCAGTGGAAGACATTTAAGTGCCGCCTTTTTCAACCCGATCAGCTCGAGGTCGGACTGCAGAAGCTCGGCGTCAACCTCGGCCAGATGCTCCACACCGTGCTCTGGGAGCTGCTCTTCTTCGCATTAGGGATGTGGCTGATCCACCAACTGCTGCTCATCGTCGCCGACCTGCTGACGCGCAATGGATATCGCGGCGGACGCCCCGTACGGCGCAAGGCGGTCGCCTCCGCGCTGCGCAACCTGATCCTGGCTCCGCTGTCGGTGCTCTACGTGGTCGCGCTCATACGCCAGGCATTTTCCTAGGCCCCACAAAAAAAGCCCTCAGAAACGACTGTCATTCCGACCGAAGCGAGACGGCTTGATCGTCTCGCGCAGCGGAGAAACCTGCAGTTTCTCTCCGCAGCACAAGCCCCGTGTGGCCCATTCAAGCCCGCAGTTGGCTTGAGTGGGATAGAAACAGCCTGAGAACCGGCGGAGAAAACCTACTTCGGAGCCGCGCCCAGTTCCGCCAGCGCCTTCCGCACATCCTTCGTCTTCTTGGCATCGGGAAACGCATCGAGATAGATGCGGTAGTTGTCCACCGCCTCCTGCGTCTTCTTCAGCGCCTGCGCGGACTTCGCCAGCCCCAGCACCGCATCGGCATTTTCAGGCGCGATCTCTGTCGCCTCTTTGTATCGGTTGTAGGCACCCTGAAAGTCCTGCCGGTCCATGTAGAAGTTGCCGACCTTCACGTCCTGCTCCGCCAGCTTCGGATCGTGGATGAATCCGCCAGCGCCATCTGAGATGCGGCTGCTGCTGTCCAGCGGCGAGGCCACCCCGGCAAAGTTGCTGCGGCTGGAAGAGAAACCCTTGTCTGCAGGCGACGCAGTCTTTGCGCTGTCCGGCTTGTTCGCCTCCGCCTCGGCCTTCTTCGATTGCTCTTCAGGAAAGGGATTGTCCTGGGCCGTATTCGCAGGCGTGCTCGCCTTCTTCGCGTTCGCATCGGGCGCACTGGACTGCGAGGACGACGGCGTCGGGCTCTGTTGCTGATTCTGCTGTGTCGTCGTTTGCTGGTTCGTCGTCTGCTGGGCCTGCATCACCCCGCCCAGAGAAACTCCCAGCACCGAGGTCCACAGGACGCCTTCACGCATTCGCCGGCAGTTCTTCATCGCTCTTTTCATCCCTCTCAAGTTTAGACCTTTGTCCTCGGCAAAGGGCTGTATACTCGGCGAGAATCACCATGCCGCTTATCATCCGCTCCTCCTCCATTCACGCCGCCGGATGCTACACCACCGGGCCTATCCGCAGGCGCACCCGCATTGTCGAATACACCGGCCCGCATATCTCCAAGGATCAGGCCGACGAAAAATACGAAGACTCACCGACCACCTATCTCTTCGGCCTCGGCACCGGTGAGACGGTCATCGACGGCTTCGGCCTCGCCATGTTCATCAACCACTCCTGCGATCCCAACTGTGAGACGAAGGAAGTGAGGGGCCGCGTCTACATCTTCGCGCTGCGGGACATCGCCCCGGGCGAAGAACTTACCTACGACTACAACCTCTACGACGGCGATGAGGACGAGGCTTTTTGCAACTGCGGCGCATCCACTTGCCGCAAATCCATGTACTCTCCCGACGAGCTCCGCCGCCGCGCCCGCGCCGCCAAGCGCGCCGCGAAAAAAGCTACGGCGTAAGCAGACCAGACCGCCGACGAGCACGTAGCTCTGTCTTTCGAAAGAAAAAACCTGTCATCTCGACCAAAGCGGGACCACTGTTGTCCCGCGAAGTGGAGAGACCTTCGGTTCTCTGCATGAGGCAGAAACCAGGGTGCCCCATCCAGGCTTCGCTTGGATGGGCAGGCAGGAATTCACTCTGCCTGCCGTGTCTCTGGCTGAGAGAGGGTTCCCTGCGACGAATAGAGACAACCGCAAGTGCGTTTTTACATGGAAAACGGGATGCAGGATCGGCACGAATGCCTCTATGCTCTCCGTGTCCTCTGGGGTGAAAGTTTTTCGCCCGTGGCAAAGGAAAAACCGCAGGTTCCTCCACTTCGCTGCGCTCCGGTCGGAATGACAACACTTCGGAAAGGGAGCCCCCCCAAATCCTACCTGCCGTCTTCCTTTCCCATTCGCACAATCGCCAGCGCAAGCCCGTTTCCCAGCGGCATCTCGATCCGCCCCAGCTCCTCGTACCCCCAGCGCCGGTAGAGCGGTACGCCGGTCAGCGTCGCCCCCATCTCGAAGCGCCGGAAGCCCTCCGCCCGAGCCGCATCCTCGCAATACTCCAGCAGCAATGACCCGATTCCCTGCCGTGCCCAGTCCGGATGCACAAAGAACGCCCGTATCCGGGCCGCGTCCGTCGCCGGATCGAGCAGGCTGGCATCGCGATCCGGCCGCTTGTCCGCTCCGAAAAGTGTCTGCCGCCGACTCCATCCTCCGCAGGCCGCCATCACCTCCGGCCTGCCCACCGGCGAGACGACAAAATACGTCCGGTCGGCGATCAGCTGCGAATCCACGCCCAGATGCACACCCACCGCCGCATCGCGCTGCGCCTGGGAATAATCCTCCGCCTGGAGTCCGTGCACCGAGGCCTCGATCAGCGCCCGCAGCGCCGCCGCATCATCCTCCGTGGCCACGCGGATCGCAAACTCTTTCCCGTCTTTCGTCTTCATCTTCCCTCTTCCCCGATTCCCTGTGCCGTTGCTTCCTCAGCCATGCCCGATACAATGAACCGTTACCTATTTCCCGATGGCTTACCAGGTTCTAGCTCGCAAATACCGCCCCCAGCGATTCTCCGACGTCGCCGGGCAGGATCACGTCACCCGTACCCTGCTCAACGCCCTGTCGCAGAACCGTATCGCCCATGGCTATATCTTCTCCGGCCATCGCGGCATCGGCAAAACCACCATCGCCCGCATTCTGGCGCAGGCGCTCAACTGTCGCCGCGACATCGGCTCACCCGAGCGACCCACGCCGGAGCCCTGCGGCACCTGCGAGTCCTGTACCGAGATCCGCCAGGGCAACGCCGTCGATGTCATCGAAATCGACGCTGCCACCAATCGCGGCATCGACGAAATCCGCGAACTGCGTGACGCCGCCCGCTATCGCCCGGCCCGCGACCGCTACAAGATCTACATCCTCGATGAGGCGCACCAGATCACCGATGCGGCCTTCAACGCGCTGCTCAAGACGCTCGAGGAGCCGCCCGACCACATTGTCTTCATGATGGCGACGACGCAGCCGGAGGACATCCCGCAGACCATCCGCTCGCGTTGCCAGCACTTCAGCTTCCATGCCGTCCGCTTCGACGAGATCTTGGGCCAGCTCCGCACCGTCGCCTCCCAGGAAGACGTTGCCGTCGAGGACGCCGCGCTCGCCCTGCTCGCCGAAGCCGGTGACGGCTCGATGCGCGACGCGCTCTCCATCATGGACCAGGCCATTGCCTCGGCGCCCATGGTCGATGGCCGTCCCCAGCTCGACGCCGCGCAGATTCGCGAGCTGATGGGCTCGGTCCCCAACACCATTTTTGAAAGCTTCCTCGAGGCCATCGCCGAAGGCCGCACTGCGTCGCTGATCGAGGAGCTGAATCGCCTGCTGAACGCCGGCAACAGCCCCGCGCAGATCTGCCGCCAGTTCGTACGCTACCTGCGCAACACGCTCATGGCGTGCATCGACGGCGAACACTCCGAGCTGCTGCAGATCTCGTCCGACGAGCGCGCCCGTGCCGCTCGCTCTGCGCTGCTCTTCTCCGAAGAAGACCTCACCCGCTTCCTGCAGGTCGCGCTCCGCACCTTCGACGAGCTGAACTACCGCCAGGAGCAGCGCTTCCACCTCGAGCTCGGTCTCATCAAGCTCGTACATCTCACCCGCCTGCTCCCGGTCGAGGAATTCCTCAGCAAGCTGCCGCCCGCCGGCAGCGTCACAGGAACCGCATCGGGAACGTCTTCTGCGCCCCGGACAACTGCCCCGGCACCGGCATCGCGTCCGTCGGCCCCGATACCGCCGCGCGCATCCGAAACTCGTCCCACACCTCCGGCAGCCCGCGCACCCGAACCACGCACCATTGCCCCGAAGCCCGAAGAGCCTGCCCGCCCGGCATTCTCTCCCTTCGAGGCCGACCGCTCCCGCAAGATGTCCGACGACGGCCCATCCATCGGAGCCTCGACGCAGCCGGTAGTGGAGTCGCGTGCGCCGCAGCCTGAACCGGCTGCAAAGATAGTGCCGCCCGTAAACCCGTTTGCGGCGCCTGAACCGGCGAGGCCGTCGATCACCAGCAGCGTCGCCGTGGCAGAGCTCGAACCTGCACCCGCGCCGGTCGCGCTGGTTGAGCCGATTCCGGCTGAGCCAATCCTGGCAGAGACCGTCGAGGCACCCATCGCCGTCTCCCAGCCGGTCATCGAGAACCGCTTCGAAAGCCGTGCGGAGCCCAGCGCCATCCGCGCCGTGGCCGAAGTCGCACCGGTCGCAGTGCTCTCCGAACCGGTCATCTCCGAAATCACAGAACTCGAGTCCGAACGCGCACCCGTAGGCAAGGCCGAGCCAGAGCAGCCGCTCACCAACGGCGCACTGGCGCTCGCGCCGGAACCCTCCAGCTCGGTCGATCTCGACCTCGTCCGCGACACGATCTGCTCCGCGCTCGACGCCCAGGGCCACAGCACCGCCTCCGTGCTGCTCTCCTCCGGTCATTGGCGCGAAAAGGGCGACACGATCGAGGTGGAAGTCGGCATCAAGAAGACCATGCTTGGCCTCACGATGAACGCCGAGGCCGAGAAGATCTGCAAAGCCGCGCTGCGCGCCATCGGCGTCAACCACAAGCTCGCCTTTGTCCCCGGCGAGGCGAAAGCACCCGGCTCGAACCCGCGCCCGGCAGCCTCGTCGTCGGCAGCAAAAGGCAGCATTCAGGCCATCGCGCTTGAAGATCCGCTGGTCAAGCGCGCGCAGGAGCTCTTCAAGGCAGAAGTCCGCAGCGTGCTCGACCTCCGCGACAGCAGATAGACAGTTTTAGAAGGACAGGAATCCGATGAACCCTTTCAAGATCCAGGAAATGCTCGGGCAGGCCAAGCAGATGCAGGAACAGATGCAGGAAAAGCTCGCCCACTCCATCGTCGAAGGCTCGGCGGGCGGCGGCGCCGTCAACGTCCGCATGAACGGCAAGAAGGAAGTCCTCAAGCTTTCGATCGACCCCTCCGCCGTGGCAGGACTCACCAGCGCCTCCGACATCGAGATGCTCGAAGACCTCATCACCGCAGCCTTCAACGACGCCGGCCGCAAGGCCGAAGAGATCCTCAAGTCGAGCATGTCCGGCATGCTCGGCGGCCTGAATCTTCCCCCGGGACTTTTCTAATCGCCGCTCCGCTCAAGAACCGCATCTATCTGTCCATGAGACACTTCCGGGGACACTTGCGGAAGCATTCGCGCGCAGGCGCACGGAACCGATGACAACACGACGCCACTTTCTCGCCCAGACCGCCATCGCCGCCGGGGGCTTTGCCCTGTCGGCTTCCCGCGCATGGTCCCAGCAGCCGGCCGCAGGCCCCGAACAGAATCAGGGCCAGGTTGCACCTCCGTCCACCACCGGCCTCGTCGCCAGCATGCGCACCGCGGCACGCACCACGCCGATCCATCACACCAAGCTCACCGACACGCTCTATATGCTGCAGGGCGTAGGCGGCAACATGGTTGTGCACCTCGGCCCGGACGGCAAGCTGCTCGTCGACTCCAGCATCGCCACCGCTGCGCCCCTGCTCACGCACGAGCTCTCGAAGCTCGATCCGCAGCCGCTGCGCCTGCTGGTGAACACGCACTGGCACTTCGACCACACCGACGGCAACGCCGCCATGCACGATGCCGGGGCTTTCATCATCGCGCATGAGAACACGCGCACCCGGCTCTCGTCCGCCCAGCACATGGACATTCTCGACACCACCTTCCCTGCCGCTCCGACCAGCGCGCTGCCGCAGCAGACCTTCGGTGACCGCGAGAATCTGTACTACGACAACGAGCCTATCGACCTGGTGCACGCGCCCAACGCGCACACCGACTCCGATATCTTCGTCCACTTCCGCAACAGCAACGTCATCCACGCCGGCGATCTCTTCTTCAACGGCCAGTATCCGCTCATCGACGCGAACAGCGGCGGCTCCATCAATGGCATGATCCGCGGCGTTGACCAGATTCTGCAGGTCGTAGACGAAAAGACGAAGGTCGTTCCCGGCCACGGCGCACTCGGCGATCAGTCCTCGCTCTCCGCTTATCGCGAGATGCTGACCACCGTCGCCAACCGCATCGAGAAGCTCAAGCTCTCCGGCCAGTCGCTCGCGCAGGTCGTCGCCCAGCATCCCACAGCCGACCTCGATGCAACGTGGGCCAAAGGCCGCATGACGCCCGAGATGTTCGTCACCGTCGTCTACAACACGCTCTGATTCCGACGTCGCAGCCCGACCCCTCCGCCGGAATCAGATAAGCTTGCACATATGTCCGAAGCAGCCGCCAGCAGCCGGGATGAAGCCGTCACCGCACCGCGCCTCTGGGTAAATCTCGCCCGCGCGTATGGGGCCCTCGCTGCCTTTGTCCAGACCGCGGTGGAGAAGGAAGGCATCGGCCTCACCGATTTCATGGTTCTCGAAGTGCTTCTGCACAAGGGCCCCATGACCATCTCGCAGATCGGCTCCCGCGTCCTGCTCGCCGCGCCTTCGATGACAGCGGCCATCGACCGCCTCGAACGTGAAGGCTATGTCGAGCGGAAAAACTCCGAGGAAGACCGCCGCATCCGCCGCATTGAGCTCACCTCGAAAGGCCGCAGCTTCATCCACAAGCTCTTCCGCCGTCACTCCGAGGAGCTCGAAGAAGTGATGAACGTGTTAAGCGCCACCGAGAAGACACGCCTCCGCGCCTCCCTCAGAAAAGTGGGCTTCCGCGCCCAGGAGGCAGCCGAACAACTCCGCACGAGTACAAAAAAAGCGTAGAGGGCTCAGGGCTCAGGGCTCAGGGCTCAGGGCTCAGGGCTCAGGGCTCAGGGCT